>JAHFDV010000474.1:2050-4887 GCA_023248815.1 Myxococcales bacterium | reverse complement strand
GGAGTCGGTGCCCGAGGACGCCTCGGTACCTGGGCCGGCAGCAGCGGTCCCCTTGGTCCGAGAGGCGACCATACTCATCGTGGATGACGAGGCCATGATTCGGACCGTTGCGAAGCGGATGCTTGTCGGTCAAGGCTATCGCGTGCTTGACGCTGGCTCGGGGGTCGAGGCTCTCCAGCTGTGGGCGACGCATCAGGGAACGATCGATCTGCTCCTAACCGACCTCGTGATGCCCGGTGGGATCGACGGACGAAGCCTCGCCGCGCAGCTGCTCGCGAAGGATCCGAAGCTCCGCGTCATCTTCTCGAGCGGCTACAGCACTGATCTTGGCAGTGAAGGTTTCGAGCTGATCCCGGGAGTCAATTTCCTCCCCAAGCCCTACAGCGTGGAAGGCCTGCGCGTCATCCTCCGAAAGCAGTTCGCCCGCCGTGCGCTTGACGGTACGATGCTCACTCCACGTGACTCTCGTTGACAGAGCGATCCGGCAGCGACGATGCCGGGGCCGTCCACGAGACGCACGAGGTCGCGAGAGATCGACGAAGTTCTGATGGAAACGTTGCACGCGGATTTTCTCGCGAGCCATCTCGACGAAGTGCTCCGATCCATCCCGGCCTGAGGGGAAATTTCGAAGACGGCTTTTCGAAGGAGGAGGATCCTTCGGTCGATGCATTCGAAGTTCCGCTGACGGTCGAGTGCTCGTGCCCGTTGCGGGGAAGCTTCGTTCCGATGGTCGACAAAAACGACCGAACGCCGACCCACGAAAGCCGCGAGTCGACGTTCTTTCACTCTCAATTCAGCGTTCTCAGAGGTAGCCGCCGAGCGTGAGCTTGCCGCCGAAGGTCGTCGCCTTCCTGTCACCGTTCAGGTCGGTGTCGAGGAAGGGGCCGAAGCCGACGAAGAAGTGCTCCGCGGGGTGCAGCATGACGGGAACGAAGACATTGAGCTGCAGCGCCGTGTTGTTGGAGGAGCCGGAGTCCGTCGCGGGAGGGACGGGATCGGTGCTCTCGCTCGTGTGCGCGATCGAGAGCCCGAGCTTGGGCCACACGGACAAGAGATCCGACACCGGGAAGTTGTAGCCGACGCGCGGGCCGACGCCGAACTGCGTCGAGTGCCCGTTTGGAAACGACTGGTAGTTGAAGAGCAGCTGACCACCGACGGAGAGATTACGAATCACGAAGTAGTCGACGGCCGGACCGATGGTGATGGAGGTCGAGGATCCTTTGACACCGCTCAGCGAGGTATGCGAGATGGCGAGCGCTGCGTCGCTCGAAATCGCGATCTGTCCCTTGTCGCCGAAGCGATCCACGGGGCTGCCATTCGTCGTGTCTTTGGTGAGGCTCTGACCGTTGACGGTGGGACCGCTGCCGGGCGGCGCCTTGTTGGAGTCGGCGGGCTCGTCTGCGCGCGCGACGTTGGATGCAAGGAAGACGGCCGCGAGGCCGCTAAGAGAGATGAGGGACTTTGATGAGATCATGGCGTGGCGTAAAGCACGTTGCGGGCCCGGCTTGGCGAGTCGAAAAAAATGCCGTATTTCCCCGAGATCTCGCGTGCGTGCGTAGCTTTTTACGCGCGAGGCAAACGCGTACGCGCGATTCATTTTGTCGCGCTCATACGCGTGCAGAGCGAGACGGCAACCTGATTCGTCGACGTACCCGAGCTTAATAAGATGCTGCGGAGGGTCGTCGCTCGAGCCTGCTCGACCTGATTCGCACGACTCTTCTTCGGAGCCTTAAACAGAGGGCCCGCTACGAGTCGTCGCCTTGCTCGAGGGTATGGCGCGCCGTACGGTCACGCACCATGCGATCCTCCAAACCCGACTTGGGTGCCGTCACCGTCCTCGCGCTCACGTTCCTTTCGCTCGCTCCAGCGGCGTGCACGACGAGTCCCGCCGACGAAGAGGAAGAGACCGATCCGGTGAGTGAGGTTTCGCAAGGTCTCGTCAGCTACGCCTGCAACCCGCGCCAAGACACGGGCTACTCGAATGGAAACGCCTTCGCCATCACGGTGGTTACCGTCGATGACGATCCCGTCGAAGTAGCGACGGCAGATGCGTTCTTGGCGATGGCCCAAGCGGCCGAAAGGTCTGGAGTCACGCTCCGGATCAACAGCGGCTTTCGGACGAACGCCGAACAGCAGTACGTCTACAATTGCTATCAGAACTGCAATTGCAACAGCTGCAACCTCGCGTCGCCACCGGGATACAGCAACCATCAGAGCGGTCACGCGCTCGATCTCAATACGTCATCGGCCGGTGTCTACGACTGGCTTGCAGCAAACGCCGGGGCCTACGGGTTCAAGCGCACCGTGCCGAGCGAGGCCTGGCATTGGGAATGGTGGGGAGGTGGGCCGGGCACCAAGTTCTGTGAGGGACCACCGCCCGTCTCGCAGGTGACCGGCAACGGCACGATGACGTTGGTCAACTGGCCGGACAAGCACGCCGAGATCTTCATGAAGACGCAAGGCGGAGATGTTCAGCACATCTGGACGACGGGCCAAGGCGATGACTGGGGTCAGCCGGAGACGCTCGATACGGGCGTCGCATGCGGTTTTGCGGCGGCGATGTGGCCGACTCCATCGGCGGAGCTCTTCACGCCGACGACGTCCGGGAAGACGTCCCATCTCTGGTGGAGCAAGTCGTGGAGCAAGCTCGTCGACTTCGGCGACGCCAGCATGACGAAGCTCTCGACGCTGACGTGGGACAAGCATGTCGAAGTCTTCGCGCTCGGCCCCGACAAGGCCATTTGGCACAAGTACTTCAACCTCAATACGAGCGACTGGACGGAGTGGTCGTCGTTCGGAGGACAATTCGTCACCGGCGCGAGTCCCATTCGCTGGGC
>JAHFDV010000474.1:0-2040 GCA_023248815.1 Myxococcales bacterium | reverse complement strand
GCTGGGCAGATGGCCACGCGGAGATTTTTGCGACCGATGACAAGGGGATCGCGCAGCACCTCTGGTGGATCCCGTCTTCGGGCTGGACGACGTGGGCGCCTCTCGAGAACCCACCGGGAGTGATGCTTGCGACCGAGCCTGTTCCCGTGCGCTGGCCTGACAGCGGCAGCGTCGAGGTCTTCGCCCGTGGCGCCGATGACCACCTTTATCACGCGTATCACAACGACAAGGGCTGGACGGCTTTCGACATTCTCGGAGCAGACACGAAGATCAGCGGCGTGCCGTCCGCTGTGGCGCACAGCACTCGTCGCGAGGTCGAGATCTTTGCGCGCGATACGCAAGACAAAGTGGTCCACCTCTGGTGGACAGGACAAGGATGGGGAGGGTTCGAGCCGTTGGGGGACCAAGTCGTTCAATCGGATCCCTTCGGATGGCTGCGCGCAGACGGCGCCGTCGAGGTCTTCGCGATCGACAAGAGCGGTGCCCTACAGAAGACGTATCTCCCGGGCTCTCCAGGTGCCCCGGGCTGGTCTCCGTGGACTGCGATCTCGGGAGCGACGGGACTCGACGCATGTCTTCCTCCGGTGAAGGCCGCGAATTCGAACGACGACTCTAGCAACGATCCATCACGCACAGGCGTTGGAAGCAGCGTCGGCAAGGGTGGGGGAACGAGCGACCGCGCCTCCGACCTCGAGTCCTCTGGATGTAGCGTTTCCGCTTTGCCAGCTCCGTCGAGCTCTCCTCGAAGCGCGCTGACGTTGGGCGCGATGTTCGGTGCCCTCGTGCTCGCGGCACGGCGTCGCCGCGACGCGGGAAGCATTCAGTCGCTGCGCGAGACGAGAACGCGAGGGTCGAGGAGGTAGCCCCCCTCTTCGCGGACGAGGAGCTCGCCGAGTAAGTTCTTTCGCAAGTAGGACATCGCGACGTGGACGCGACCACGAACCGTCGCGCTCTCCGCAACATCTTCGGGCCATCCGGTTTCGAACGCCGTTTTGAGCGAGATGAACGGTTGCTCGCGCTGCGCGAGGAGGACGAGAATCCGATAGGGGGCAGCGGGAATGTTGTCGATGATCGTCGTGCCGAGCCGCGCGTAGCGTTTGAACGGATCACGAGGCAGAGCGAGGACGACGTTGCTTTGTGACTTCGCGAAGTCTCTGAATCCGAAAGCGGCGAGACGTGCCTCGGACGCCATGAAACAAAAGCGAACGTCCACGCATTTTTGGTACCAGTTCGTTCCGTGACCGTCGGGAGCGAAGAGCACTTCCAGCGACCTCTCGATGTGATCCTTGCGCTCGCTCGTCGGATGACTGGCATATCGGAAGAGCTCGTAGCGAAGCAGAACTGCTCGTGCCATTGCACCGAACGTGTCGTTGACGGCCTCTTCGCGAAGGCGGTGCGCGATCTCCTCGCCTTCATCGTGCCTGCCTTCGAACTCGGCGACGATGGCTCGAAGAGCGCGAACCTCGCTGCGCCCTTGGATCGGAGACTCGGCCGCAACAGCGCGGGCGAGAGCCGGTCCGATCTTTTCGAGCTGGTCGCGCACGAGGTGGAGTCGAGCGATCTCGCGGAGTGACTCAGCGACGAGGAGAGGGATGCCCGAGCGCGATGCGACTTCATTGCTGCTCTCGAAAGCACTCTCCGCTTCGTCGAACTTTCCCTGGAGCGTCAAAACCGTCCCCAAGATGATCCACATCCCGACGATGGCCGGAGGGTGCGAGGCTCGCGCGTCGATTCCTACTCGTACGACGGAGGCCGCATCGGTTAGGTCCCCGCGGTCCGCCAAGATCGTCCCATACAGCATCGGGTAACGCGAGATCGTCCACGCGATGTTTTCGGCACGGGCCGTGGCGTAGCCTGATCGGATGACGCGCAGGGCTTCGTCGACGAAGCCACGCTGTCTCGTCGAAAACGCCAGCACGATGGCGGCTTCGCACTCGAGCGTTTTGTTGCCGAGCTCGCGTGCGAGCTCCAGAGCCTCGAGCGCGAATACATAGGCATCTTCGAACTCGTCCTTCGTGAGCTTCATGCTCGCGACTACGA
>JAHFDV010000473.1 GCA_023248815.1 Myxococcales bacterium | reverse complement strand
TGGGCGCCCTTTCGGTGCAGAAAACGAGCCTAGCGAGCCTGCCGACCGTCTCCTGGTCGACCGTCACGACGGGGGTCTCGGGCGCGATCAGCGAGCTCGATCTCTCGGGCAATGGCTCTGTGATTTCGCTCGCCGTTCGTCAAGGCTCTGCGGTGAAGGTGTTCACGTCGACTACCGACGCGACGCCGTCCTTCAATCAGGTGCTCACGGGTTCGTTCGATCTGCAGTCGGCAGCCGAAGGCCTCGTTCTCTCCGTGTGCGATCTCGCGACGGCACCGAAGCAAGTGCGCACGTGGCTCTATTGAGCGCGCGAAGAGGCTGAAGGATGAAATCCAAGACGAAGGCGATCGTTTTCTCGACGAGTGCGATCGCCTTCGCACTTGGGTGTGGAGGTCTCGTCGGCGACGATCCTCACGTCGAGGACGCCGATGCGAGCGATGGTGCACCGCCGGGCGATGGGAGTTTTGCAGATGCGATACTTGACGACGCGGCGTTACTCGACTCCGGTGCCATCTCGTTCGACGCCTCTTTAACGGATGGATCCGTCACTGGAGACGCCACGGCATGCGTCGGTCCTGGCGCCCGCTTCATCACTTCGATCGTGGACCATGTCTTCGGTCCCGGGCAGAGCACCAATCAAACGACTGGATTTCCCTCCGTGCTCTTTGGTCCACCGCACGCGGGAGATGGCGCGTCGGTCGTGTCGCTCGGCAATGGCGGCTATGTGATCGCAGCGTTCGGCGGCAACGCGATCATCGACGGTCCAGGTCCCGATTTCACGGTGTTCGAAAATCCGCTGCCGGCCTTCAAAGAGCTCGCGACAATATCCGTGAGCGATGACGGAGTTACGTGGCACGACTTTCCCTGCACTTGGCAGAAGGGCGACACCGACTACGGGACGTGCGCTGGTGTGAAGCCCGTCTACTCGACACCGAACAATGGCATCGACCCCCTCGATCCCAAAGTATCCGGGGGCGACACGTTCGATCTCGCACAGCTCGGCGTTTCGCGCGCGCGCTTCGTCCGCGTCGTGGACCGCGAAGACTTGAACGGGCAGGACGGCGTGTTCGATCTCGACGCGATCGCAATTTTGCACGCAGCGTGTCCCTGATGAATGCCGGGTCGATGGCGTGATGGAGGAAGACCTCAACTTTCTTTCGATGACGCAGCGCACGCCTCGATAAAAGCATTGCGACGCGAGGGCGCTCTCTCACATGCTGAAAGCGATGAGAGAGAACACGCATGCGAAAGACGTTCGGGTTCACATTGGAACCGATCACGCCGGATTCGAGTTCAGTAAACGCATCGTGACGACGTTGAGCGGGCTCGGCTACACCGTCATCGATCACGGACCTACCGCCTTCGACGCCGAAGACGACTACCCGCACTTTTGTATCGAGACCGCCGAAGGCGTCGTCACCGATCTCGCGAACGGGAAAAATGCGCTGGGCATCGTTCTCGGTGGTTCGGGCAACGGCGAGCAGATGGCCGCCAACAAGGTTCCCGGGATCCGCGCAGCGCTCGTCTGGAATCTCTCCATCGCCAAGCTCGCACGTCAACACAACGACGCCAACGTGATCGCGATCGGCGCGCGACAGCACTCGGATAGAGAGGTGCTCGCCTTCATCGAGACATTTCTCACGGAGCCGTTCAGCGAAGATCCTCGTCACGTGCGACGCATCGGTCAGATCGCAGCGTACGAAAAGGCGCGCTAGAACCGACGCGTTCCGCTGCCATTCCTAGAGCTGCGTGAGCATGAGAGCCTGCACAGCCGCACCCGCGAGATAGCCGAGAAGAACCGGCAGCGAGAAGTGGCGCAGGTACCAGCCGAACGTGATGCGCTCGAGCCCCATCGCGGCGATCCCCGCCGCCGATCCAATGATGAGAATGCTGCCGCCGGTGCCCGCGCAGAAGGTGAGAAAGAGCCAAAACGGGTGGTCCGTCGGAAACGTCGTGAGCGAGTACATCGACTGCGTAGCGGCGACGAGCGGCACGTTGTCGATGACGGACGAGGCCATGCCCACGATCAATGCGGTCGCGCGGTAGTCGTGGAGATGAGAATCGATCGTGCTCGCAAGATTGGAAAGAACGCCCTCGTTCTTCAGCGCCCCGACGGCCGCGAGAATGCCCAAGAAAAATAGAATGCTCGCTGCATCGATGCGCTCGAGTGCGCTAACGACCGAAAGCTTGCGGGGGCCGTGATCCACCTTTCGGTGCAGAAGCTCGGTGACGATCCAGAGCGCACCGAGCCCTAGAAGAATTCCCATCACGGGCGGAAGATGCGTCATCACCTTGAAAACGGGCACGAAGAGCAGGACGGCGATTCCCGTGAACAAGACGATGCGTTGATCGCTCGGTAAAACGCGGCATTCGTCGGCTTCTTCGCGAGGAGGCGGCTGGACGTTGCCCTTCATTCGCAGGCCAATGAGCAGGCCCGGGACGAGAACGCTGACGAGCGCGGGGATCGATGTAGCGCGTACGACCGCGGGCCCGGTGATCTGATGATTCATCCAGAGCATCGTCGTCGTCACGTCCCCGATGGGCGAAGCAACGCCGCCCGCATTGGCGGCGATGACGATGAGCGCCGTGTAGCGCAGGCGATCTTCTTCTTCGCGTACGAGGCGCCGCAAGAGCGACACCATCACGATCGTCGTCGTGAGGTTGTCGAGGATCGCGGAGAGAACGAACGTGAAGGCGCCGATGACGAGGAGCAGCTTGCGACGCGACGTGGCGCGGATGGCGCTCGTGATGACCTCGAAGCCGCTGTGGGCGTCGATGACCTCGACGATCGTCATCGCGGCGAGAAGAAAAAAGAGAATCGGCGCGACCTCGCCGAACATCTCTCCGAGGGCAACCTCGACGACTCGCGGATCGGAAGCTCCAAGCGCGATGACCGTCCACGCGAGAACGCCCGTGAGAAGCGCGGTGGCCGTCTTGTTGATTCGAAGCGGCCCTTCGAAGACGATGGCGAGATAGCCGATGATGAAGATCGTGATGAGCAAGCGTTCTCTCTCGAAGAAGAGTGGCTTGCTGGCGGCCCGACCAGCACGATTCTGCGCGACCCGTCCTTTCGGAGGAGAGAGCGGCGCACCCGAGCGAGAGCTTATCCCAAACCCGACCCCACGCTCAATCTCAACCCATCATCGATGAGAACGGAGCTCAATTGGAACAGGCTGCGCCGGCTGCGAGGTTCGCGAGTCCGGTGACTTCGGCCTGCGAGATCGAACGGCTGTACACAGTGAGCTCGTCGACCTTCACCGTGGATTCTTTGCAGTCTTTGGATCCGAGAGCGAGCGCGCGAGTTCGAGGGCTGATCGGCAACGTCATCACTTCGCGTGCGAGAGCGCCGCCTACGTAGAACCGGAGCGCCGCGCCTTCGATGACGACCGCAACGTGGGTGAGCGATCCCTGAGGAATCGGATCCGGAGAGGTGAGAACGGCATCGCGGAGGGTTCCGAGGATCCACGACTGGTCGATGACGACGCTGATACGACCATCTTTTTCGCTGCGGAGCGTGAACATGCCCATCACGGTCGCCATCGCGCAAGAATCGACTTCCGTCTTCGAGGGTCCGCCACTCGGTCCGCTTTCCTTCGTCGAGTCGATTTCAACCCAGCCATCCAAGCTGTACCCGCTCGGCTTCGTTGCGCCTTCGGGAACGTTCACGGTGAGAGACGTTCGCGATGCGAGCTGAACGGCGTGCCCTTCACGACCCGCAGCGAAGGTTGTCGCCCCGGCCGCAGAAAAGGAGAGGCTGCCGACGCGCGACACGAGATTGTCTTCGAAGCTCCAAGATGCGAGCGCTCCGACGGGTGGCGAACAAGAGCCACCGTCACCGGCGCCGTTGGTTTCGCTCAAGGATGAAGGCATTCCGGGCGATGTTTCGTCGGGCATCGCAACGGGATCGCCGATGCATGCGACCAGAAATAGCGAGGAGGCCATCGCTCCAACGAGCGAGAGGGGGAGCGCTGCGGGGAGAGCAGAGAAAGATCGGCGAGGGTGCATGTTCGGTTTGACTGCCGGTAACTGCAACGAACGGACCACGGGTTTTCCCGCGCAGTAATGCTGCAGCCATTCGAAATCGCCCGGATTCGGAGCTGACGAGGTGCGCGTCTCCGCCTCGACGCGGATCCCAGCGAGGCAAGATCGCGCTAGGGCGATCCGCGTAGCGAAAGGTGGGTCGCTAGGCGCTAAATCGTGAAGCCGACGCGGTCAGTCGTCCGAGCAGGAGACTTTGCCCCAATGGAGCCAGCGCTCTTGCACGGCGGCGTACGCGAAGTTGCCGATCAGAATGCCGAGAAGCGTGAAGAGCGCTGCGTACTGACCGTCCCCGAGCTGCACGAGCGCAATCGCCGGGCATGCGCCGCTGATGGCCCAGCCTGCGCCGAAGAGGGCGCCGCCGAGAAGAGTGCCCTTGTGAATGGGCCTGGGCGACGACGACACATCGAGACCGCGACGGCGAAAAACCCACCAGGCTCCGGCGAGCACGGTCACCCCCGTCATGAACGTGAGAAACAGACGCAGATCTGCAAAGAGAAACATGCCGTGCACGGCGTCCCATGAATTGAAGCCGATCCACGCGAGCGCAGTTCCGAGCATGAGTCCGAGAAATCCACCGCGAAGAATGCCGCTCATAGGATGGCCTCGATGAGGTAGCTCACGCCTACTCCGACTCCGAAGAACGAAGCCGTCGTGAGAAAAGATCCCGTTTGCAATCGGCTCACTCCGCAGAGTCCGTGACCGCTCGTACATCCTCCCGCCATCCGCGTGCCGAAGCCTACGAGGACTCCCCCGAAGAGAAGAATGAAGGGCTTCGGGAGATGAATCGCAAGCGAGAGCGCCGTGAGCCCTTTCGAATGAAGGTCGAACACGGGGAAGAAGCTCTTCGTCGCGAGGGCAAAGAC
>JAHFDV010000472.1 GCA_023248815.1 Myxococcales bacterium | reverse complement strand
TTCTCCGCTGATTTGGCGCTCGATGCCGCCCTCCATCGATCGCAAGAGGACGGGCTCGCGGAAGGGAAAGGATACTTCGTCGGGGTCGAGCACTTGAACGACGACGAGGCGCCGTCCGCCCGTGGCGAGGCGGGCTGCGAGCTCGATCGCGTGATCGGGTAGGTCGAGAAGATCGCTGAAGAAGAAGCAGATCGCGCCGCGCCGTTGGCGATACGCGAGCCATTCGAGGCTTCGGCGGAAGCGCGATTCGTCGCGCGAGAGATCCAGCGTGAGCTCTTCGCGTTCGAAGGCCGCGATCATGCGCTCGACGCCTTCGATGCCGCGCGCACCACGCACGGGGGGCTCTTCGGATCCGAGGAGCGAGAGGCCGATGGGATCGCCGCTGAGCACGGCGACGCGCGCGAGGGCGCTCGCGAGGAGCGCGGCATAGCCGTACTTCGAGTCTTCGACGCGGCTCTGGTACGCCATCGATCTCGAAGCATCGACCACGAATTCGATCGAGCGCTCGGTCTCCGTTTCGAACTCACGCAAGAGGAGGCGCTCGAAACGAAAGAGCGCGCGCCAATCGAGGCGACGAAGATCGTCCCCTGGGGAATACGCGCGAAGGCCTGCGAATTCGACGCCGGCGCCGCGACGATTGCTGCGATGAATGCCGGCGTAGAGGCCTTCGGCGACGAGCCGCGAACGAAGCCGCAAGTTGCCGAGCGCAACGCGGCGCACCTTGGCGTTGTCGGCCGCGGCTCCTCTCGTTGGTGTCGCTCTCGCCGGCGTTGCCATGCGCCCGCTTACTCTTTGGCGAGGCCTGGCGTCGGGCCCTTCTTGAGCCGACGGTTCGGCTCGAGGAGGTCACGCGCCATTCCCACTTCGACGAGATCCGGAGCGGTTCCCGTGAGAACACGTTGGAGCTCGGGTTGAAACGCTTGCCCGCGCGCGCGCATGTCGAGTGCACCGTAGAAAGTGGCTTCGGCGTGCTCGATCGGAGTCTTGGCGCGTTTGTGAAGCTCGGCGGCGTCGATGCGGCCCGAACCGAACGCGGCTAGCGCCGAAACCCAACGCGCATCGAGCTGGAGTGCGAGCACTCGCGTGACGACGGGATCAGCGTCCAGCTTTTTCATGCGCTCGAGATGGCGCACCCAAAGCGCGAGGTACACGAGATCGTCGTCTTCGAGTCCCCAGCCCATCGCGCGGCGAAGGGTCTCGCGGCCTTCTTCGACTTTGCCTTGGATGAGCGCGCGGCCCACGAGGAAGCTGAAGGCATCGGCGGCTTCGTGGCGATCACGACTGGCGGCGTCGAGCGCGCGTTCGATTGCACTCGTTGCGAGCTCGTCTTCACCGAGGTGATCGAGCACGCGCGCTTCGGTGCGTTCGAGAGAAGCGAGCAGCCCCTTCGGCGCGCCACGCTTCGCTCCTTGGAGCTCGATGGCGGCATCGAGCAACGTCTTGCGCGCGAGCGCTTCGTCGCGCGGGGCGACGATCTCGGCGCGAAGAAGCGCGATCTCGGCGTTGAGCACGCGCTCTTCGGCGCGCAGCGAGCGCGTCGCGGCGTCGAGCGCGGTGAGCGCACGCGGAAGGTCGCCGCGATGACGCGCGATGCGTGCGAGCGCGTAGTGGCCGCCCGCCGTCGGCTCGCGCAGTTGCGTCGCTGAAAGAAGCTCGTTGGCGCGCTCGAGATTTCCGTCGCGGAGCTCGACCTCGCCCATGAGGGCGCGCACGCGGAACGGGCTCGGTGATACTTCGGGGAGTTGCTTCGAGCCTTCGGCGAGAGCGAGCAAAGGTTCGGCTGCGAGGAACGTGCGGCGCACGCCGCCGAGGTCGGACGCTTCGAGCTCGTCTTGCATCGCGCGCATCACGAGAACGAGCGCGCTCGAGAGCGCCTTGGGGCCAGCGTGCTCTTTGGCGGCATCGGCGATGATCGACGGGATCGCTTCGTTCAGACCGAACGAAGAGAGCACCGAGGCGAGCGTTCCCGCGGATTCCGGATTCGTGGGATCGAGACGAAACGCTTCCCACGCGACGGAGAATGCCGCGGCGCCGAGATCCCGACGGTCGATCTCGGTCTCTTCGCCCTCTTTCGGCGCAGCCGTCAGCTGACGAAGAAGCGCGAGCCAGTTCTCTGCGGAAGGATCACGCGAGGCTTCGCCGATGACACCGCGGAGTGAGCGACTCGTGTGATCGCGATAGATCGGCGATTCGAGCGCGAGCGAAGCGCCCTTGGCGTCGGCTTCGCGCAAGTAATGAAGAACGAGCGCGCGACTGCCGCTGTCGAGCGCGCGGTAGGCCTCGGCGAGATCTTCACGCGGGGGCGAAGGCGCATTCGGAACGCGCAACGTCGCCATGAGATCGATCGCGCGCTTCACCCACGCATTGGTCTTGTTTTTGGCGCCATCGAAGGCTGCCTGCGTGGGCTCGAGGAGCCACCGCGCTTTCGCTTCTTGCTGCTCGGCACCCGCGCGACGGAGGCTATTTTCAGGCGCAACCGTCACCCACGACTCGATCGCTTTGATGTGCGCGTCGACATCGCTCTTCTGCTCGGGCTTCGCCGAAGACTCGCGGAGGAGATCATAGGACGCGCGCGCACGGCCTGCGTCACCGCGGCGCGAGAATTCGCTGGCGGCAAATTGAAGCGCGCTGCGAGCCGAAGCGAGCGTCGCCGACGTCATCTCGCCGACGCGAAAGAGATAGAGCGTGCCTTCGACGCAAAGGAGGCCGCGCTCGTAGAAGTGTTGCTGAAAGCGGCGCTCGCAGCGACGAAACTGCGTGCGTGCGACGCGCTCGAGCAACGTCTTTCGTGCGGGGCTCGCGGGCGGCGCGACCATGAGCGCGCGCATGTCGTCGGCGAAGGCGAGATCTTCGACATCTTCGCGCGTCATGCCGGGACGAAGCGGGAGCTCGGAGACGTTGCGCGCGTCGCCGTTCTTCACGCAGCCCGTCGCCGTGAGTGCCACGAAGGTTCCGAACGCGAACGCCTGAAACGTGCGTGCGATCGATTTCGGCCGCGCCGGGATTCTCTTCATCGGGCGGGAAGTGTACACACTATTTCAGCCCATGGCTCGCGCGCACCTCCTTCTCGTGGACGACGAACCGGCGATTTTATCGACCCTGCAGAAGGCGCTTGCGCTCGAGGGTTACGGCGTCGACGTCGCGGGGGGAATCGGGATTGCCGAAGAGCGCATCGAGAAGCGCGCGTACGACCTCTGCATCTTCGACGTGATGCTCCCCGACGGGGACGGGCTCGACCTCCTCGCGCGACTCAAAAAATCGCAGCCGAACGTTCCCGTCTTGATGATGAGCGGCCACGCCAACATCGATCTCGCGGTGCGCGCAACGAAACTGGGCGCGCTCTCCTTTCTCGAAAAGCCCGTCAACACCGACGCCCTGCTCATCACCGTCGAAAACGCGCTCCGCCTCGAACGCGCCGAAAGCGAAGCAAAAAATCTCCGCAAGCAGGTCGGCATCGACGCGTCGATCATCGGCGGAAGCGCCGCGATGGTCGAGCTCCTCGAGCGCATTCGCCGCGCAGCCAAGAGCCAAGCCAGCGTCCTCGTCACGGGCGAGCGCGGCACCGGCAAAGAGCTCGTCGCCCGCGCCATTCACGAGAATTCTCCGCGTAAAAAAGGCCCTCTCGAGAAGCTCAACTGCGCCGCATTGCCCAGCGAGCTCATCGAAAGCGAGCTCTTCGGGCACGAGGCCGGCGCATTCACGGGAGCGACGAAACAGCGGCGCGGCAAGTTCGAACGCGCCAACGGCGGCACGCTCTTTCTCGACGAGGTGGGCGACATGCCCCTCGCGATGCAAGCCAAGCTCCTCCGCGTCCTCCAGGAAAAAGAGATCGAGCGCGTCGGTGGATCCGAAGTGCTCAAGGTGGACGTGCGCGTCGTCGCCGCGACCAATCGCGATCTTCAGGCGATGTGCGAAGAAAATACGTTCCGTGCCGATCTTTTGGATCGCCTCAACGTCATTCCCATCGAGCTGCCGCCGCTCCGCAAGCGCCGCGGAGACATCCCCGTGCTCGTGGAGCATTTTCTCGAGCGATCGATTGCCGAAAATGATCGCCGCGGGGTCACTCTCGCCGACGACGCGATGGCACTCCTTTCTTCGTATTCTTTCCCCGGCAACGTGCGCGAGCTCCGCAACGTCGTCGAGCGCCTCGTCATCTTGAACGCGACCGACAAGATCGACCGCGCCGATGTCGAGGCCGCGCTCCCCCACTCGGCGACGAAAGCTTCGGGGCTCTATCGTCCGGGCGCTTCTTACAAGGTTCTCGTCGACGAAGCCGAGCGCGAGATTTTGCGCGGCGCGATCGATCATTTTCACGGGCAGATGGCAAAAGCCGCACGCGCGCTCGATCTCGAGCGCAGCCATCTCTACAAAAAAGCGAAGGCCGTGGGGCTCCGCAGCAGCGAAAAAGACGACGCGGATGGCGACGATCCAGTCAAGTAGAAGCGCGCCACGTCTCAATCAACGCGCAGTCAGGGCTGAAGTTCCTTCCGAAGCGTGATTTACTCTTCGCCCATGTCTCCCGACCTTCCGCTTCGCTTCGACGCCGCTACCGACGTAGGAAAGGTGCGCGAGCACAACGAAGACAACTTCTTCGTCGACAAGCGCATGGGCCTCTTCGTCGTGGCCGATGGAATGGGAGGTCACGCCGCAGGTGAAGTCGCGAGCGCACGCGCCGTGCATTCGTTCCACGAAGAGCTGAAGAAGCACGTCGACGATCTCGTCGTCGCGGGAACGAACCAGCCCTCCGAGAACGTCAAAAAGATCCTCGACCTCTCGGTGCAGCACGCAACGGCGAGCGTCTTCAACGAAGCCGCCGCCGATCCCGCGAAGCGCGGAATGGGAACGACCTTCAGCGCGCTCTTGATCATCGGCCACTACGCCTTCATCACGCACGTCGGCGATAGCCGC
>JAHFDV010000118.1:8413-13051 GCA_023248815.1 Myxococcales bacterium | reverse complement strand
GGCGACACGGACGATCGACGCATTTCCTGCGAGCAAGAAGATCGCATACAGCGTCTGCTGGGTCCTCGCCAAGGCGAACGCGGCAGGATCATCCGTGACGTCGACATCGCCGACGTGCCCAGCGCCTACACTTTGAGCGTCAAAACGAGCGCGGTGACGATGTGGTTCTTTTCACACCGTGCCGCGCTCTTCCAGCAACGCTAGGATGCGTGGGTGAGGCGGGGACACTTCACGAAAGGCATCCATGCGAACACTCTTCTTCTCTTTGTCTCTCGCCAGCGCGATCGCGGCGACGCTTGCCATCGCCTGCGGTGAAGACGGCGGATCGACGTACCCCGACGACGCCAACGGATCGAAAAGCGACTCCGGTGACAAGAAGGATTCGGATCTCACCGTCGTCGAAGACGACTCTTCGACGGATGCGCTCGTAGGACCCGGACAAATCGTCGCGTCGATCCGCGACTTCAAGTTTTACAAGGCCGACGACAGCACGACGAACCCCGACTTCGAGAATCCGCCATTCGACATCGGCAACGACGGCCAACCTTCGCCGGGTTTCAAAGGCGATTGGAACGACTTCAACATCGTCGAAGAGACGATCGGAGCCGACTCGAAGCCCGTTTACAAGGGCAAGACCGTGACGACGCACAGCAAGGCGGCGTTCGATCAATGGTACCGAGACGTCCCCAACACCAACGTGCGCGTCGAGATTCCGATCAACCTCACGCGCAACGCGGACGGTTCATCCACCTACGACAGCAACGTGAATGGGCAGTTCTATGATCCGACGAAAGACGCGGGAGACCGCGGCTTTTTCCCGATCGACGATGGCACCCCCTTCGCGACGAGCTTCGGCAATCAGGGCGTCAATCACAACTTCTCGTTCACGGTCGAGATCCACACGGTCTTCACGTTCAAGGGCGGCGAGTTCTTCAAGTTTCGCGGCGACGACGACGTGTGGGTCTTCATCAACAAGAAGCGCGTGATCGATCTCGGTGGCATCCACGGACCCAAAGAAGCCCAAGTGAACGTCGACACCGTGGGACTCGTCGTCGGCCAGACTTACGCACTCGACTTCTTCAGCGCCGAACGTCACCAAGGCGGATCGAACGTGCTCTTTCAGACGACGCTCGCGCTGCAGCCGCGTCCGAACTGAAGCGTCGTTAGAACGTCAGAAAGTTGGGAGACGCGAGCACCGAAGCGCAGGCGTAGGCCCAGCGTCGGCGCGGCTCCGTCGCGACTTTTCCCGCACCCGCTTTCGTCTCTTCGAGCGATTGGAGAACGGCGACGTCAGCGCACGCTTGGATCTCTTCGGGGTTCGGCGTTCGGTTCCAATATTTTCGTTGGAGGGTCGTGCACTCGAGCGTTGCGTCGGCGGCCGTCGGCGCGACTGCATACTTCGCGTCTTTCGAGGTGAGCTCGAGGCAGGCTTCGAAACCGACGCGGTAGGCTTGATAGAGCGCGACGGCTTCGGGTTTCGGTTCCGTGTACCAGCGCGCGGCGGGCGCACCGAACGTGGGACCAGATTCCGTGAGCACGCTCGGCGTGAGATTCGTGAGGCGTCGGTAGTCGTCGACGAGGACGTCGAAGGGTTTGAGACGTGCACGCTCTTGCCCGATCGGCGCTTCCGCTCGAGAAGACGTCAAGTTCACGCCGCCGAGTCCCGTGTAGACGCGCTGCTTCGAAGAGCACGTCGCCTGCGGCACGATCCCATCGGGGTTGTCGGGGTTGTCCTCGTCGATCCCGAGCTCGCTCGGAGGTGTCGAGCAGGCAAAGGCGAAGAGCGACGTGGCGACGACGAACGAAAGAGCCTTATTTCTGCGAGTGATCATCATTGGCAGAAGCTCGGGTCTTTGGCGATCGAGGCAATCGCAGATTGAATCTTCCCGGTGGCGGTGAAGGCATCGACACACGCATCGAAGACGTTCGACTCGCACGCGTTTTCGGTGCGGCCGTACAAGAACTTGAACGCGAGACGGCAGGCATTGAATCGGAAGTTCTCGGACTCCACGAGCGCCGTCACGAGCTCCTTGTCGTTCGAGACCGTTCGGTCTGCGACGAGCTGTGGACCGCTGTCGGGTGGAATGAACTGAACTTTGCCGTCGACGACCTTTTTTCGCGTGAGCACGCGGGCCGCGAGATCGAGCGCTGACCATCCTTCGAAGTGACAACCGCGGCAGGTCGGATTCGTGTCGCGCGTCGTCACGCTCACATCTGCGTTGGGATCCGCCGTCGTTGCGACGAGCTCGAGGCCCACGGTGTTGTTGAAGATGCGGTACGCCGTGACGAGCTTGAGACCAGAGCCTTCGTTGCCGGCGTAGCGGTACATCCACGGGAGACTGCGGAAGTAACCGAGCCCCTCGGGGTTGTCGGTGACGGCAACATTGCCTTTGTCGTCGGCGTCGACATTGAAGGGGCCGACGAAAAGAGACTTGTAGGGCTCGTTGTGCTCGAGCACGTATTTGCCGAGGTGATAGGCAGCGTCTTCTTGCGAGCTGGCACCCGGGACGCGGTTGAAGGACGCATTCAAAAACCGCGCGAAGCGATCGATGAAGCGCGCGTCGTTCAGTACCGTGTCGACGTAGAGCTGCGGATTCGGATTCGCGGCGAATTCGGCCGTCGTGCCGTGACCGAGGAGCGCCGCCGAGAGGCGAATCGCGCAACGCTCGTTGACCTCCTTCAGATCGTTGCCTTCGGCGTTGCCGCGACGGCTCACGGAGACGCCCGCCCACACGGCAAGCGGCAGGGCGAACCAAGCAATGGAGGACTTGCGCACGAAAGAGTCCAACGCAAGCTCTGTGCCTTCTACCGCGAGCCACGTTTCGTTCGTCATATCGAGCTTTGTCGCGAGGGTACGTTGCATCTCTGAACACTTCTCGCTGGGTGCTTCGAGATCTCTGATGGAGCAATGGACCAGTCGGAGATCGTTCATGTTTCGTAAGAAATGGACCTTTAAGAGACCTTAAGAGGCCGCGCTCGTTCGGTGCGCGCATTTGCGCGGATGGAGCCATTGGCGAGGATCTTGCGAGTAGAGAGCATTCGCATGAGCAGAATGATCGGACGTCGCGAGCTCTTTCGAGGGATGGCAGGAATGGCCGGAGCCGCCGCAGGCAGCCGAATCTGGATGCCGCGCCCCGCCTTCGCCGCAGAAGAGAAATCGGCCGTCGTCGTTCTGCACTTTCTTGGCGGCTACAACGCGCTCTTCTCGAGCGCCGACTCGTTCATCAACAACGCATTCAGCGTCACGAACGACAACGTGCGCGATCTCGGAAACGGGCTCTTCGTCGACAAGGGAACGATCGGAACCTTTCCCGATTACGCCCTTCAGCACATGGCGACGATCGGAAATCGTCATGGCACGACGGATCACGGCGAGGCCATTCGACTCGTGTGGTCCAACGGGACGCGAAGCAGCGCGCTCCGCCTCGCCGCGGCCATGGGTGGAAGCGCGCCCATCAAGTGCGCCCAAATTCGTGGGCCGGGTGTAGCCATTCCAACACCGGCCGAAAACGGCGTCTCAGTGCAGGGCGTGAACGACATCGGCTCGCTCATCGAGACGCTCGTCGGCGGTGACGAGCGCTCACCGGATCGCGCCATCGCGCAGAAGGCACTCGGTGCGTCGCGCGCGAGCGGAAAGAGAGTTGCCTCTTCGAGTCCAACGCGCGGCACCGCCCTCGACGAAGGATACGCAGCAGCGATGGACGCGCTCGGAAAGCAACCGCCGCCCTTCGACTATCGCGGCCTCCCCGGCGTGTACGGTCTGACGGGAACCTCCATCGCCGATGGCCCTGGCGAGCAAGTAACGGAACGCGAATACGCCTCGAAACTCTGCGCCGCTGAAGTGCTCGTGCGCGCGGGGACGAACGTCGTCACGATCTACACGGGCAACAGTTGGGACACGCACAACGCTCCCAATCCTGCGGCCGGTCGCGCCGGAAATTCAGGTGCTTCCCTCGAGCGAAATCAGATGGCCGTCGTCGCCAAGCCGCTCAAGCAGTTCCTCGAGCGCGTCTACGATCCCAACGGCCTCGGCGCGACTCACAACGTCGTCGTCGTGCTCCTAGGAGACTTCTCCCGCAGCCTCCCCGGAAATGATCACCAAGCCAATCTCTCGATCTCCGTCATGGGAAAATACGTGAAGGTCGGCACGACAGGCCGCGTGAACTCCGCCGTCGGACTCGCTGCCGGCACTCCCTCCTCAGAAGGAATGTGGGCCTACCTCGCCGCCGTAGCCAAAGCCCAAGGCACCCCCTTCGGCCCAAACCCCCACGCCCTAGTAGTCTAGAGCCCCGCGAACGCAGTTCGCCAACCGTGCCCCACGCAGCCCGCGAACGCAGTTCGCCAACAACAAAGTGCTCCGCGTGGCAAAGCAAGCGAACGCTCCGTTACTTGGCCACGCAGCCCGCGAACGCTCCGTTACTTGGCCACGCAGCCCGCGAACGCAGTTCGCCAACAACAAAGTGCTCCGCGTGGCAAAGCAAGCGAACGCGAGGAATCACGCATGCCCCTCGCCCCGCCGAGGGGGCATGCGTGATTCCGCTCCGTTACTTAGCCACGCAGAGCTTCGAGGCGCGGCAGGAGGCGAGTCGATCCAACGTGTCGAACGGATGGCCGCATTTTTCCTCGCGGATGTCGCGC
>JAHFDV010000118.1:0-8403 GCA_023248815.1 Myxococcales bacterium | reverse complement strand
CGCGCAGACAATCTTGGAGATCCGTCTCGTTGACGCCCGTCGCGCACTCGCTCACGCCGACGCCCGCGTCCTCCTCGTGAGATAGCGCGCTCGCGCAAGCTTCGCGCGTCGCATACGTCTTCTTCTCGCCGACGTTGTCGCACGCCGCCTCGCGATCGCAGCGTGCTTTCACGATACGATCGGCCGCAAGTTGATGGCTCGTCGGTGGGAGATTTGCGGCCGTCGTCGCCGGTTTCGGACTTTCCTTCTCACTGTGTCCGCAGGCGAAGAACGAAAGTGCCGCGAACGAGAAAGCGTAGAGCTGGATGTGGTGTTTCATTGGCCGATTCTTCTTCGCACGCTACGACCTCGCGTCGTCCGCACGGCACCTTATCGTCGGCCGTTGCGATCTCAAAGGGCTCTGACCTTCACGCCGAGCACTTTCGCGACCCGCTCGGCGAGTGGCGTGCGGTGGCATTCTTTCGGTTCGCGCTCGAAGCACACGAGCAGCGCGGCCTTTCCCCGCGCCGCTTCTGCGACGACACGCACGATCTCCGGATCGTGATCCAAATGTGCCTCGTACTTCCCATGCCAGTCACCTTCGTCGTGACGGAAAGGGTTTCCGGCGATCGGAAGATGCACGTAGCCGATCCCCGCCGCGGCGAGGCCATTCTTCAGTGGGGTCTTCGCGAACCCTGGCCTTCGCGAAGACGCATGCGCGCGGACGTCGACGACGAGCGTAATTCCATGGTCGACCGAGAGGCGGACGAATGCCTCGAGCGCTCGGCCTTGGTAGCCCGCCGTGAAGATCTCACTGCCCGTAACCAGGGAGAGCTGCATGCTCTTTCCCTAGCACCGGTCTAGGGTCCGACGTTCGCGGATTGATCTTTGTTCACGATGTCGCCGACCCACGCTGCAACACTCTTCGAACCCAGTGTCGTCGAGGTGTACGTGCTGCTGAGAAGCAACGTGTGACGCGTGCTGTCGTAGGCGTAGACCCCGTAATTTTTGTAGGCAGCATGCTGTGCGCGAAGATCGAGAACGCCAGCTTTGAACTCCGCAGGCGTCAGCGCCGCGTACGACTTGCACGCGCTTTCTCCGAACCCGAGAAATTGCCGAATCGTTTGATCGGCAGTCGCGGTGATGAGCCCCTGCGCGTACTTCGAATTCACCTTCGCCTGATGCATGGACGCTCGAAGCATGTAGTCGGGCTTGCCTTTGCAGTCTGCGCCACACTCCGCGATGATCGTCTTCTCGAGTCCCCACGTCGTGCGCCATTGCTCCGCAAGACACGCGGCGACTGCGGGGGTTCCCATCAGCGGCCCCGAGTCGTCGGCAAGATTCACGGGCGTATTCGGAAATTCACGCACGGCTTGCATGTAGTTTCCAACCGATCCGAATCCTCCCCCACTCGTCCCCGTCATCAAAACGCGCTCCGTGCTCGGAAGCGCGGATTTGAGCGCCCTCAAGTAGGATGCCGTGTTCGCGTAGCCGACGAATTTCTGCGCACCGACGCCTGCGACGGACCCGTTCGCATTACCACCGATGTGCACGTCTCCCGTGCAATAGGGGACGAAGACGTAGTTCCAATCCGCGACCGGATTGCTCGCGTTGGCGCGATCGAGAATGCCGCCCGAGGCACTCTTGTGAGCAACACGCTTCGGGTTGGCGGAACACGTGGCAGCGTTGAAGCACGCGCCGCCCCCTTCGAAGAATACGAGGAGCTTCTTGGATGGCGTCTTCAGCGAGCTCATGTTGAGCGAGAACCCTGCCTGCGATCCATCGCGACACGTCGCCCCCGGAAGCGGATACCAGGTCCACGTTCGCTCTTTCGTCGGAAGCTTGATCGTCGCCGCGCTCGAGCTGACGGTAGTTTCTTTCTCTGCATCTAGCTCGCCCGGAGCAACGGTGCTCGCGTCCACCGCACCGCCATCGACGACTCCCGCATTCACTGGTCCTGCGTCGCCATCGACCGGGACGATCTCGCCGTCGTCTACGGGATCTTCGGGACCCGCATCGTCCGTATCGGGGACATCACTGAAGTCTCCTGGGAGCGCCGCGTCGGCCTGCTCTCCGGCATCGGTTGAACGGTCGGGCTCGACATCGGAGGCGTCGCTGCATGCGACGATCGCACCGAGAAGCGGGAGTACCGAAAGTGCGATCCGAAACGTAGTTCGACGGTGCGTCATGGGATTTCAGCCTCCAGGCCGACCCTTCGACGCGTGAGCGCGCGCGTTCGTTAATAGAAAAAGACGGCGAAGCCATTCTCCCGGGGAGCTGGCATCGCCGCTTTCATGTTTTCCGCTCGCGCCGAGGCGATCCGGCGGACCACGTTCGCGGGTTACTTCTTACCCGTGAGCATGCAGGCTGTCGCGCCAGAGCAATCCGTGGCGGCGTTGAGGCAGTTCTCGACGTCTTCGCCGTTCGAGAGGTCGTCCGCGTCGTCGGGACTGCAGGTGACCGTGATGCCGCTGTTGCCGCTCCCGCTGCAGAGCGTCTTGAAGCGGCTGCAAATGGCGTCGCCATGCGAATCAGAACAGCCGACCAGGGCGACGACAGCGAGGAGGAGCGCGACCAAAGAGGTACGAATCATGAGGGGGATCCTTTCGTAGAAAGCGCTCTCCGCGACGTGCGGTTTGTGCGCGTTCGATGGACGTTCCCTCTACGCGAACGTTCGCAAAACGTTCCTACCCCGCGATCCGAATTTTCGTATGTGTAGGTTACATCTTACTTTTTCAATCACGATTTTCGGTCGCGCGCACTCGCGTTTTCCGCTTCTTTTAAAGGTGTTCCGCGAACACCACATTTCTCGAGTGGCTACGCCCTCTTCGATCTCACACTGTGCATCGCACTCGAGCGCGAGCGATCACGCGCGTCGTGACGGCACGCTCACTTACGACGACAGCCGCGTGCGAAAGCGAATCAACCAGGAGCGCGAAGAAGCGCCCACCACGACAAGCCAGGAACGCTGATTCCGCTCTTCGCGAGCGACTCAGACAACTTTCCTTCGGCGCTGAGCACGCTGGTGAGGAAACGCGTGACGAGTGGACCGCCTTGCCAATCCGGCACGTGCTCTTCTTCTTTCTTCGCGCGTCGCGGCAGTGGAAGGCGCTCGAGACCGACGGCAAGTGCGCGCGCGGGCAAGAGGGAGTGAAAGAGGCCGCCCTGCTCGAGAATTTGGAGACCTGCCCCTTCGACGAGCTTTCGTCCGCGCTCGGGGGAATAGCGACGGTAGTGACGAAGAAAGACGTCTTTGCCCGCGAAGAGCGATTGCCACGCGGGAACGGAGACGAGGACGTGCGCACCTGGGGCCGCGTTCTCTTTCACGATCGATCCAAGAAAGCCGTGATCGTCTTCGACGTGCTCGAGGACGTCCAAAAGAAGAATGGCGTTGGCGCGAACCTCGGGGCGGTCCTTCGAAAAACGCATTCGCGCGTCACGGCCTTTCGGCTCGGTCGCCGCCGTGTAGTTCGCATCCCAGCACGTCACCTTGGCGTCGCTCGGGAGCTCTTTCGTGAGCTCGGACGCGAACCACGCATCGCCCGACCCGACGTCGAGCCATTCTTTCGCCGACGAAAGAAGCCCGTGCCGTCGTAGCTGCCGCGAAAAAAAAGCGTAGCGCGCGAGCTCCCACGGATGATGCATTTCGGTTCCACGAGCGGCATTGGCTCGCTCGGAGTTCGATTCACGTAGGTCCATCGCGCGGTGACCCTAATCCCTCGATTCTCACGAATCGAGAACCAACGAGCAAAGCTAGCGAGATTCAACATCTGCACTTCTGGACAGTCTTTCGGGCAGGCTTTCGCCGACGACGCCTTGCGTGGTCTCTCTTCTCTACGTTTCCCAAAACGTCCATAATCGGGTTTTTCGATGGCTAGCGCGCGTGAAAAAATGGACCGTCGTACGCGGATCGCCGCACTGTCGTCACCAGGCCGCGTCTTCGACTGCAGCAATCGCTTCAAGATCATTCAGAAGGTCGGTGAAGGCGGCATGAGCGCCATCGACGAAGTGTTCGCGTATGCCGAGTAGGCCGCACGCGCTCTTGGCAGCGATCGTCCTCGCCGCAGTAGCTTGTGGCGGAGCGCCGCCTCACCCGAAAGACATCTCCAAAAACGGGGCGTCGCGTCTCTCGGAGCCTTTCATTTTCCAATCGCCGCTTGCACGTTCGCATCCGCTCGTCGGATCGATTTGGGCAAGGGGTGCGCGCATCGAGGAGAGCGAGCTTCTCGAACGCGCGGCCGCGGCGACCGTCGTGTGGCTCGGAGAAAAACACGACAATGTCGATCACCATCGCCTCCAGTCGCGCGTCATCGCGTCCCTTGCAGATAGAGGCGCTTGCCCGAGTGTCGTGTTCGAAATGATCGAAGAGACCCAGCAGAAAGAGCTCGAGGAAGGTGAGCGCGCTGGAAGGAGTGAAGTCGTCGCGGAAAAGGTCGCCTGGGAAAAAAGCGGCTGGCCGGCGTTTGCGACGTACGCCCCCATTTTCGACGTTGCTCTCGCGCGCCATCTGCCACTCGTCGCCGGAAACGTCCCCAAAAAAACGGTGCGCGGGATTGCGTTCGAAGGCAAAGAGTCACTCGAGTCTTCCGAGATGAATCGCCTCGGCCTCGCGTTGCCGTTCTCCGATGCGCAGACGGACGGCCTTCTCGACGAGCTCGTCGCCAATCACTGTGGGCACCTCGACAAGAAAAGCGCAGGACCTCTCGTCCTCGCCCAACGCGCAAGAGATGGGGCGCTCGCGGCACACGCGCTCGACTCCGTCGCGCACGCCAATGCATCGTGTCGTGGTCCCAAAGCCGTCGTGATCTCCGGCAATGGTCATGCGCGCATCGATCGCGGCGGGCCGTTCGTCGTTTCGGCACGCAAGACCGACACATCGCAGTTTTCGATCGCATTCGTCGAAGCCGAAGACGGCAAGCTCACGCTCGATCGCTACGAAGTCGCGCCACTTTATGATGCGGTTTGGTTCACTCCTCGCGCGAACGACGACGATCCCTGCGCCAAGATGAAAGCACTGCCGAAAATGCATTCGGCACCGCCCGGCTGACCTTCCAGATGACGCGGCGCGACGTCGAGGTTGCTTGACGATCCCCCGGCGGCGTTCAAAGGTAGCCTTCCCGTGAACGTCTTCACCGCACGCAGACTCCTCGCCCTTCCTCTTCTTGGACTCCTCGCACGCTGCTCGGACAGCGAGTTTGGGAAAGAAGGCAACGAAGACTTCGACGCCTCGAAAGCAGACGCGCCACAAATCGATGCACCTGCCGTCGACGCGCCGACATCGGGCTGCGTTCTGCCCAAGGGCCTCTGCACGGTCACGCCGCTCTACACTTCGAAAATCGGCATGTGGTACACGATTTGGTGGATGCCAGGCGGTGCTGCGGGGCACTGGCACGATTGGTCGCGCTACAAGCCCGTCGCGGATTTCTATCAAAGCGGACAAGGCGAAGCGTTCGCGACCCACCTGAAAGCGTTCGAGGCGATGAAGCTCGACTTCCTTCTTCTCGATCACACGAACGGCGTCGGCAACGACGGCGGTGATATCGCGAAGAACGCCGATGCGCTGACGAAGACATTGGAGACGACGCAGAGCTCGGTTCATCAAGCGGTCGCGGGCGGTGGCCCCCTGTGGATGGGAGCTTCCCCCGATCGCGTCGCGCAGAAACAAGAAGACGACTTCGTATTCGAACATCACGCGGGCCCCGCACACTCTTCGCGTTTCCTCGTCAATGGGCTGCCGTTTTTCGTCGCGTATACCGCGCCGGGGGCCGGAGACGACTTCACCGATCCGCGCTTCACGATCGGCGCCGCCACGGGGACGGTCTCGAACGCGAGTGCACTCCAAAAGACCATCGGTCTCTACGGTTGGGTGTTCGACGAACCGACTCCCATCGACAAGCGCGTGATGGGCGTCACGCCAGGGTGGTCGACGGCGCATCTCGGTCGCGCGACGACGCCGATCAATCGTGAAGGCGGCAACCTCTTCGTGCGCGAGTGGCTCCGAGCGATCAAGGCGAATCCCGAGATCATCATGATCGCTTCGTGGAACGACTTCGCAGAAGAGACGTCCATCGAACCCGCGACTCGTTTGGATGGAAACGCCGAGCTCTGGGCGGACAGCTATGGCACCGAGTGTCCCGCGTTCTACGCCGACATGGCGCGCGGCTATTCGCTCCTGCGCTACGGTCTCGAAAACGGCGCCTACGTTCGCGAGGAGAACAACGTGAGTGTCTATCTCGTCACCGAGACGGGCTTGGTTCCGCAGGGTGTGATGCCGAAGTGTCACCCCGTGCTCTTCGTGCCCGACGGATACCTCGCGCAGTTTCCGAAGTTGTGATGCGAAAAGCGCCGATTTTATCGGCGTGATCGTCGCCGTTGCGGCGCGCTCGTTTTGGCGCGCTTCGCACTTGGCTTCGTGCGGGAGGGCTTCACTTTCGCGAGCGGCTGACACGTCGCGCACGCTGTCGTCGTTCTTCCGCCGAGCTCGAAGCGCTGAAGAATCGTCTTACATCGTGGACACGGGCGGCCGGCGTTCCCGTAGATCTTGAAGGGGTTGTCTTTGCCGGCGTCACCGAGCTCGAGATCCGCAAGCGTGCGCGCGATGCTCCATTCGATTGCCTTCACGAGCGCAACGACCTCTTCGTGTTCGATCGACGCCGCCTTACGCTTCGGATGAATGTGCGCTTTCCAGAGGGACTCGATGGCTTGGATGTTTCCGATTCCCGCGAGAACCTTCTGCTCCATGATCACTTCTTTCACGGACTTCTTCGCGCGAACGGAGAGCTTCTTTTCGAGACGATCGATGTCGATGCCGTCGTGCAGCGGATCGGGCCCGAGCGCCGCCCACGGCGGAAAGTCTTCTCCAGCAAGTGCGAGAACGCCCCAGCGGCGCGGATCCGTATAGCGAAGGACGTTCTTCTTTTTTTTCTTCACGATCTCGAAGCGCGCGCGCTCGAAGCGCTCCTCTCCTTCGAGCTCCCAGTCCCCCGTCATTCCGAGGTGCGAGTACAGATACTGGTTCTCTCCGAAACCGATCCGCAACCACTTGCCGCGTCGCTCGAAGGAGCGAAACGTTCGTCCCTCGAGTTTCGCAAAGGCCGAAAGCGATCCGCGCACGATTCGTCGATCGCTCGCGACGGCGGAGACTAGGCGGGCGCCTGTCGTCCATCTCGAGAGTTTGCGTCGGACCGATTCGACTTCGGGGAGTTCGGGCATCGTGAACGAAGCTTAGGGAAGAAATGGGGCAGCGCGAACGCTCTCGCCATCCATTTATGTGCATACTGCACATAAAATTTGAACGCAGCCTTCGGTCTGGCCCTTGCCATCACTGGACGCGCGGTTAGGCTGCCTTCGCACCTCCGTCAGTGACGGATTCCAGTGGAATTGCGCACTCTTGGTGACGGTCGTGTGACAAAGCGGCTTAAGTCGTCCTGCGGGCCCCCCTCGAGCGGCCGATGTACGTCCATGAAACCCCTTCGGATTAGGCAGAATTAAGCAATTTCCCGCATGTGCGACAGGTCGGTCCATGACGCCACCTTTGGCGACGATCGCCTGAAATGCCTGTATTCAGGCGAGATCTCGGCCCGCCACTCACTCAATTTCAAAAAAGTGCCGTTGCGTACTTGCACCATCGAAGATCACACCATTAAGACGGTTATTAAGAAACCGAATCGGAGGTCACGATGCGCGTACTTGAAACTCTCTTCGCTCTAGGTCTTTTGACAGCATGCGGTTCTGCAAGCCGCGACAGCGGTTTTCAAAAAGAACAGACGGAAGAAGACGGTGCCGAGCAAACCACTCCGCCGCCCGATGTCGTCGATGACGACAAGCCGGACGCGAAAGCGGAAGAAGGTCTCAACCTCTTCTACGTGAACGACGACAAGACGCTCTACGAGCTCGACACGAACGCGCTCTCGCTGAGCTCGATGAAGACGATCGGCGACTTCGACTGCATCCCGACGCAGGCGACCGTGATGACGGACATCGCGGTGTCGAAAGACGGACGTCTCTACGGCGTCAGTGTCGACGCAGTTTGGCCGCTCACGATTCAGTCGTCGGCCTCTGGCAAGACTTCCGTTCATTGCGAGACGAAGTGGGCTCTCACGGAGAAGACGCACTTCAACGGTCTGACGTTCGCGCCCGAAAACACGGTCGAAGCAGAAGAGGTCCTCATCGGCGGAAACTCGGTCGGCGAGCTCTACGCAATCGATCAGGCGACCGGCAAGCCCACGATCGTGGGCACGCTCGGAACGAACAAGGCGAACGGCCTCGCGTGGGGCGTCTCGGGCGACATGGTCTTCATGGCGAACAAGGGCAACCCCGTCGGCTTCGCGACCGCGCGTACGTGCAAGAGCTTCACGGACTGCGACAGCGTCGACACGCTTCTCGAGATCGACGTGAAGGCACTCAAGATCGGATCGACGGCCA
>JAHFDV010000471.1 GCA_023248815.1 Myxococcales bacterium | reverse complement strand
GCCCCCAACACGAGTCCCCACGCCGCTTGAAGAAGCGTATTGAGCGTCACCTTCTCCCCACGCGCGAAGCGCTGGATTCGCTCGGTCTCCGATGCCGTCACATTCCATTCTGATGTCTCGTATCGACTCACGCCATTCGATGGGACGAGCCCGAACGATGTCGCTTTGACGAACCCGGCAAGTTCGGCGCGCCACAGCCTCTCCGCGACGGACCAATCGCATCGAGAAAGCCACGCGAGGAATTGCCCGTAAGTGCCGTTCCGTTCCGATCTCGGTTCCTCGCCTCGAACAAGGCCGTCGTAGACGGTCAAAACTTCCTGAAGAATGCGAGGCATCGACCAGCCATCCAGAACGACATGGTGAGACGAGATCACAATCCAATAGCGCTCTCGGTCTAACCTCATGAAGCCGAGGCGGAGAAGGGGTGCCTCGGAAAGATCGAAACCTTTGCGTCGATCCGTCGCCAGGTATTCCCGCTTTCTCTCCTCGAGCGCTTCGCGCGACTCCAATTCCCGCCAGTCCCGTTCCTCCATCGGCAACGTCACGGAGGAGTGCACGACTTGCACGGGCTTTCCTCCAGCAGCACCGACGTAGCTTGCACGGAGCACTTCGTGTCGATTGATGACTTCTTGCCATGCACGTTCGAGAAGGCCCAGATTGCCGACACCACCAAGGGTCATCCCAAGCTGCACGTGATACGCGCCACTTTCACGTCCCCCTGCGCGAAGGGTTTCAAAGACAAGACCAGCTTGGAGGCCCGTGAGCGGGAAGATGCTTTCGACCTCTTGTCCGCGCGCGCGTGAGCGCTCGAAGACGATGTCGATCTGGGTTTGCGTGAGATTGACGAGTCGGAAGTCCGACGGCGTCGCGCCTCGCTCCGTAACTTCCTTCGCGTGCGACAGCAGCGTACGAAGGTGGCTCATGTAACGGGCAAGCCACGCCGCTGCTTCGGCTCGCGAAAGGCTCGAAGGGACGCTCCAATTCACGTTCAAGGCTCCGCCCGCGACCATCGAATTCAGGACGAGGACGTGACGGCGCTCGTTCGTGCGCGCGACCGATTCGCCCGCGGACTCGGCGGCGAAGGTGAAGATGCTATCTTCTCCGCTCCGAAGCGCTCGATCGAACTGGCCGAGATAGTTGAAGACGACTTGAGGTTGCCAATGCGCGTGGAACTCCGACCGGATCTCCACAGCTCCAGAATGCCGAAGAACCCCATAGCCGAGTCCGCGGCTCGGGATGTTGCGCAGCGTCTCCTTCATTCGTCGAAGCACCTCTCGGGGATCAACCGAGGGCATTTCCGTCACGACGGGAAACAACGTCGTGAACCAGCCGACGGTTCGTGAAAGGTCGGGGCCACTCTCCGTTTCTTCATCCAGCTCGCCGAAGCTCTCTTCTCGACCATGGCCTTCGAGGTCAAAAATTACCGTCGAGGAGCCTGTCAGATCTTTCAGTGTGAGGGTCAATGCCCCCAGCAGAATGTCGTTCACCTCGAGTCGATACGAACGCAGGGCTTGGCGCAGCAACGCGTCCGTCTCTTCCGTCGTCAGCGAGGACGTCAACGTCTGGCTTTCCGAAGTGGTCCCGCCTACCCCCCATGGCAGTTCCCTCGCCTCTTTCCAATTCCGGCTGCGCCAGTATTGGAGTTCGCGCGTCGCAAACGACTCCGCGCGCGACGAGACCATTTCGACCCAAAGGCGGTACGAGGTCGTCTTCGGCAGCTTTGTCGGAGCGCGGCCAGAGCTGATCTCGCCATACGCGCGTTCGAAGTCTTCCAAGAGGATGCGCCACGACACGCCATCTACGACGAGATGATGAATCGCAAAAAGGATGCGGACGGTCCCGTCCGAGACGCGCAGGAGTCCGACGCGAAGCAAAGGACCATTCAAGTCCATCGACGATTGAATTCGCGTGCAGGCTTCGTCCACCGCCGCTGCAAGCGCATCTCCTGAGACAGCTCCGAGATCTACCTCCTCGACGGACGCATGAATGCGCTCCGACACGGCGCTCACGCTCTGCTGCCAGAGAGGGCCGACGCGAAGGTAGCTTGCACGAAGCATGTCGTGTTGCTCGGTTAGACTTGCGAGCGCTTCCGCGATGCGCGCGGCCGTCACTTCGCCCCCTCGAGACGCGCGAAGTAGGACGGCTTGGTTGAAATACGGGGACGCGCCCCACGACTCGAAGAACTCGCGCTGAATGGGAAGAAGTGCGACCTCGCCGACCACTTCGCCTTGATCTCGCGATGGCTCCTGCGAGCTAGTCGGCCGCGCGAGTGTCGCGAGTTCGCGAAGCGTTTTTGCTTCGAATATCTCGCGCGTCTTGATTCCCCAACCCTCGCGGCGCAGAAGAGATACCGCGCGAAGGCTCAAGATGGAGTCCCCGCCGAGCTCGAAGAAATTGTCGCCCCGACCCACGCGATAGAGACCGAGCACTTCTCGCCACACGCGACCGAGCGCCTCCTCGGCCTCCCCGTCGAGCGGCTCGAGCATTCGCCCCTCCGCGGTGCCAATTCCTCGATCTGGTTTTGGAAGTGCCTTCCGGTCGAGCTTTCCGCTGGCATTGAGCGGCATCTTCGAGAGCACCGTCAATGTGGTCGGGACCATATATGCAGGGAGCTTCGCCGCGAGAGACAGGCGCATCTCGTCGATCGTCGGCCCATCCTCGGAGGTGACATAGGCGGCCAGATACTTCTGTCCCGGAAGATCTTCACGGAGAACTACGGCGGCGCTCGTCACGAATTCCAACGCCTGCAACGTCGACTCGATCTCGCCAAGCTCGATTCGGAAGCCACGCAGTTTAATCTGGTGGTCGATGCGGCCCAGATACTCGAGCTCGCCAGCGTTGCTCCATCGCGCCAGATCTCCCGTGCGATAGAGCCTTGCGCCAGAAGCTCGAGGATCGGGAACGAATCGTTCGGCGGTCAGGTCCGGACGTCCGAGATATCCACGGGCGAGTTGCAGCCCACCGAGGCAAAGCTCACCGATGAGTCCGAGGCCGACCGTCGAGAGATCGCGATCGACGACCACGGTCTGTGTATTCCACACGGGACGTCCGATCGGGATACGCCGCTCGGTTGGCCAAGCGAGGTGAGCTCGCCAATAGGTTACGTCGACGCTCGCTTCGGTGGGCCCGTACAAATTCACGAGCTCCGCGCTCGCGAGGAGCTGACCGAATGCGTGGACCTGTTCGTGCAGCAATGCTTCGCCACTCGCGAACACTCGCCGAAGACCGGAGCCCTCTCCTGGCGAAAGCTCCGACAAGAAGGCGGTCAGCATCGATGGGACGAAGTGACATACGGAAACGCCGCGCGTCTCCATCAGCTCGATCAAGTATCGCGCATCCCGATGGCCGTCGGGCTTGGCTATCTCGAGGGCAGCGCCAACGCTCAGCGGCCAGAAGAGCTCCCACACCGAAACGTCGAAGCTGTAGGGAGTTTTCTGCAACACGACATCGGAGGCCGAAAGGGGATAGCTCGTCTCCATCCACTCCAAACGATTGCGCATGCCGCCATGAGTGTTCATCGCCCCTTTGGGACGCCCCGTGGATCCAGAGGTGTAGATTACATAGGACAGGCTTTGCTCCGAGAGCTCGATGGGCAATCGCGCGCTCGGCTCCGACCACGCTTCGTCCAAGTCAATCTCGAGCACCTGGCTGCACAACGTGCGCGCCCGCTCCGCTTCTCCTCGCCCCACGAGAAGCAGTTCGACCTTCGCATCTTCGATCATTCCGCGGAGACGCTCCTCTGGGAGTTCCGGATCTAGCGGCACGTAGGCCGCTCCGGCCTTCAGAACGCCCCAGACCGCCGCGACCAGTTCAGCAGTGCGCGCGAGGCTCACGCCGACGATTCGATCGGGGCCTGCACCGTGGCGTGCGAATCGGTGAGCGAGCTGATTCGTGCGCTCGTCCCAAACCGCGTACGAATAGGATCGGACGCCGTCACGAACGGCGAGGGCTTCCGGCTGGACCTTCGCCTGTTGCCCTAGCCGCTGCGGAATCCAATTCCAGGTTAGTGGACGGGTCGGCCCGAGTGCAAACGTGAGCAGCTGCTGTCGCTCATCTGCCAATACCGGCGATTGGTCCCGGTCAGCCGAAGTTTCCTGCGCATCCCACGACGTCTCTGCCGCGAGCTCCCCCCAGCGCACGTAGCGCGCCAGCAGCCGCTCCGCCGTCGCGCGCTCGAAGAGATCCGTATTGTAGTTGAGGCTCACCGACAGCGAGCCATCGCCCGCTTCCACGCACGTGAGCGTCAGCTCGAACTGCGCGACCTCGGCGCGACCTTCTTGCGGCGAGAACGTCACCCCGCCGCCGAAGTCCGACGTCCCCGCCGGCATATTCTGCAAGACGAACAGCGTCTGAAAGAGCGGACTTCGACTCGTGTCTCGCTCCGGCACCAGCGCCTCGACCAGCTGCGCCAGCGGCACTTCTTGGTGCTCGAACGCGCGAAGCGTCCGACCCTTCACTTCGCGCAGCACCTCCATGAAGCTCGCACCGCGCCGCCACTTCGCGCGAAGCGCGAGCGTGTTGACGAACATGCCGATGAGCGACTCCGTGTCCCCGTGCACGCGACCCGCCACCGGCGTCCCCACGACCATGTCCCGCTGACCCGTCTGCTTCGACAGCAGCAGGTAGTACCCCGACAAGAGCACCATGAAGAGCGTCGCGCCCTCGCTCTCCGCGCCCGCGCGAAGCGCCTTCACCTGCTCCGCGTCCAACCGCGTCTCTACCGTCGACCCCGCGTACGTCTGCAACGCTGGACGAACCTTGTCCGTCGACACCTCCAGCACCAGCGGCGCGCCACTCAGCTCCGCTCGCCAAAACGACAGCTCCGCATCGAGCCGCGCCCCCGACAGCTCCGCGCGTTGCCACACGGCGTAGTCCACGTACTGAATCGCCAGCGCCGCGTGCTCCGGCTCTCGCGA
>JAHFDV010000117.1 GCA_023248815.1 Myxococcales bacterium | reverse complement strand
GGGGTCGAGCGACCGTGCACGCAATGCTCGGGTCCGTCTGCGTCTTCAGCTTGGGCGGAGCGGTGCTTCACTATCACCTGCACGGAGAGGCACCGATCTTCATTCTGCCCGCGATCGCCATCTCCTTCGCACTCTTCATCTACTTCGTCGTCTACCGTCTCAATCGTTTGCCTCTCCCGCGCGAGATCGCGCAGGTGAAGGTCGTCCACGTGCGCGGGACCGTGACGGCTTCGATGGTGGGGAGCACGCGTGGCGTGTATAGCGTATGGATCGACGGCCGACGTTACTCGGGGTGCGCGACCGCCCTCTCCGAGGACGTGCGTAAGAAAGGGAGCGTCGTCGACGCGTACGTCCTCCCCGAGCACAAGCTCGTTCTTGCGCTCGTACCGTTGTGATCGAGCTCACGGCAAGCAGAGCTTCTGTCCGCTTCCCGGAGGATCTTCCGTCGTCGAGCACTTCAAGCTCCCCGGGCAGGAAAACGTTTTCGATGCCACAGCGCACGCGAACGCGCATCCCTTGTCTCCGCTTTGATCGACGTCCGTAACGACGCACGCGGCGAATGTTCCTTCAGGCGCGCCGCTGCAAGGCGCGCTCGAAGTCTTCGGACAAGTCTTCGTGCAGAAGCCGATCTTTCCACCCGAAGGACCTTGGAGACAGAGGAGTCCTTCGTCGCACGTAGCATCGTCGCCGACCGTACAGGGATCTCCAAAACCTGCCCGCCCCGCAGCGTCCGAAGAATCGGTGGGAGGTCCTTCTTCGCCCGACGCGTCCTCTTTCACGTCGCTCCGAATCGGATCTTTCGTGTCCGAACTGCATGCCGCGAATGCGACCGCGAGGCCACTCGCGAAGAGAAAGAGAGCGAGAGTTCGAGCGCCGTCCAACCTCATGTTCGCGCTCTACGCAATCTATGTGCCGACGGGAACATGCGCAGACGCATCGCAGAACGAGGGCGGCGTCGCGGATCCTGTCGCATCTCTAACGGTTAGGATCGGCAACTCGTCAAGTGTCTGACACGTTATGCGGGAGTCAGCGCCACTTCTGTTCGATCGTATTTCCCGCTATATTTAAGAGGTGACGCACCGCTCGAACTTGACGCGGCGAAGCCTGCTCGTCGGCTCTTCGCTTCTGCTCCCTGCTGCTCTTCTTCGTTGCAAGACGAGTGGACCCGAGCCGCTCGTCGTGAAAGCAAGTGCCACGCGTGAAGTCGCGCGCATCGTCGCCGCGAGAAAGACGACCGAGGGCGCCGGAGTTCGTCTCAATCGCACACTCGGTGGACCGGAGCTCGCCTCGCTCGATCCATTTCTTCTTCTCGACGAGATCCGCTCGGATCGCCCCGACGACTATGCCGCGGGCTTTCCCAGTCATCCGCATCGCGGGTTCGAGACCGTGACGTACATGATCGATGGTGCGATGGATCACAAGGACAGCGTCGGCAATCACGGGCACCTCGCGGGAGGCGCCGCGCAATGGATGACGGCGGGGCGCGGCATCGTGCACTCCGAGATGCCTCAACAAGACAGAGGGCTCCTCTGGGGATTTCAGCTTTGGGTAAATCTCCCGAAGGCGCACAAGATGATGAAGCCGCGGTACCAGGACATCGCGCCGACGAGCATTCCGGAGATCGCTGGCGAGCGCTCACGTACGCGCGTCGTCGCAGGGGCCTACGGCGGGAGCACGGGTCCCGTCGGCAACATCGACGTCGAGCCGCTCTTTCTCGATGTCGCGTTGACCTCCAAAGGATCTTTCGCACATGCCATTCCGAAGAAACACACGGCGTTCGTGTACGTGATGGATGGCGCCATTCGCCTCGGTGAGAAGCAAAGTGAAGTGAGAGAGCGCGAGCTCGCGATCTTGACGGAAGGTGACGCGCTCATCGCCACCTGCGATGCGGAGCGTGGACGCTTTCTTCTCCTCGCCGCTCGGCCTCTCAACGAGCCAATCGCCCGCCACGGCCCGTTCGTGATGAACACGGACGACGAGATCCGCGAAGCCATCGCGGACTATCGCTCGGGGCGGCTCACCGAAGGCTGAACCGAATGGGAGCTTCTAAAGAAGCGCTCGCCACACCTCCCCCTTCCCTTTCGCGGCGCGACACTCGAGCTCGGTCGTGAACGTCGCAGCAACTTTCGACGCGAGCACTGCGAGGCCAATTCCCGCGAGGACGTCGGCGAGGTAGTGCCAGCGGAGAAACATCGTCGCGAGAATGATCTGCGTCGTTGCGAACGCGACGACGGGCCACGTGAAGCGAAACGGACGGAGCGCGCGGTGGCGAAAAGAGAAGAGGGCGAGGAACGTCGGTCCGGCGGTATGGAGACTTGGGAAAATGTCCGTGCGCTTCGTCTCGTCGACGGCGGCCACTGAGGCTTGCACGAGCGGCCACCAAGTCGACCCTTCGAGAGAGTGCGAGAACGTCATCCCTTGGTACGGACCGAAGCCCGGCATGATCATGTACGTGATCTGTCCGACGCAATAGACCGTCACCATTCCGAGCGCGAATTCGCCGAGGACTCGAAGGCGCCTCTCGAAGAAGAGAATCGGAACGACGTGAGCAAGGAGCAAGACGAAGTAGCCGAAGTAGAAGAACGAGAACCATTCGGTCGTCGCGGGCGTCACGAAGCGATCCCACGCGACTGCTGGCTCGAATCCGAACATGGCGCGATCGAATGCGAGCAGTGCTCTATCCACCGTGCGATCTCGAGCTGCCGGAAGAAGAACGTGCAGCTGCAAGAACGTCCCGAAGATCCCGAAGACGACGACACCGCGTGCCACGAGATTGCGCGCGAGACGGTTGACTATGAGCGGCGCACGCACCGCGACGATGCCAGCCGTCACGACCATCACGTCTGCAAACGCCATCGCGAGCGCTTCGCCGCGGTTCTCTCCTCGACCGAAAAGAACGCCAGCGAAGAGGCCGACGACATACGCAAAGAGCAGCCGCTCATGCGTCGCCGATTCGAAGAATGCGCGCGCGAAGAGCGAATCGGTTTTGGTAGACGAAGCGACGCGACGGCGGGCGACCTCAGACATGAGGGCATTGCATCGCAACGCATGTGCCCGTGACTGCTCGACCTGGGCGCTATTGGCAACTCGCTCATTTCAGCAAGTTGGCAGGCTCGAGTGTGCCCGAACGTTCACACTCGAGGACTCAGCGTCACGCGAAGGACCGTCCGGAAGTTCTCACTAGGTGTGCTCGATCCTCATTGACGACGCCTGCGCGCTGCAAACGTCGCGACGATCCCCAGCATGAAGACGGCCGCTCCGCTTGCCGTCCCCGTCTTCGTCGTCGTGGCAGCACATCCTCCACTGTTGAAGTCTTCCCCGCCGCCGTCACCAGCGAGTTCGCCAGAGGACCCCGGCGTCGTTGGCTCACCGGGCGCGTTTGGGTCGCCGTCCTTGACCGGCACCGGAGTCGGCGCGCCGACGTAGTGAATCGACGAATAGATCACGGGGCGTGCCCATCCCGCCTTGTCGGACCACGCGGGGCCAGTGACGGTCGCTTCGGCAAAGCCATTGCCCGTCGAAGGCGCGCAGACGATGCCTTCGGAATCGCGCACGCAGAGATCATCTTTGCCGTCGTGGTTGATGTCTGCGGCACCGATCGTCTTGTAGTACTCGCGCTTGTTCCATCCGGCGGCGTCGTTCCAGGCGGGCCCATTGATGACTGGGCCGAACGCCGTTCCGTCGAACGTCTGACACACGACACCCGTGACCGTGCGGCCACATACATCGGCGCGTCCGTCCCCGTTCATGTCCAAGTATTGGATGGTCTCGTAGTACTCGGGCTTGTTCCAACCGTTGGCGTCGCTCCAAGCGGGTCCTGCGATCTCGGGGCCGAAGCCCGCGCCCGTCGAGAGCGCACAATGAATTCCGTCGGCGCTACGACCACAGATGTCTGCCTTCTTGTCGCCGTTCAGGTCGATGAAGCGAATCGTCGATCCAGTCGCCGCCACTCCCCATCCGCCCGTGTCCGACCACGCGGGTCCGGCGACGCTGGTCGGGAATGCCGTTCCGTCCGAGAGGAAGCACGTGACCCCTTTGGCATCTCTCGCACAGGCGTCGGCTTTGCCGTCACCGTTGATGTCGGGGTACTGGATGGTCGTGTAGTATGCAGGTAAATACCAACCGCTCTTGTCCGCCCATTCCGGACCTTTGACCGCCGTTGGAAATGCCGTTCCGTCCGAGAGATAGCAGCCGATTCCGATCGAGCTTCGAGCACACGCGTCGGCCTTGCCGTCGCCGTTGATGTCCGGAAATTGAATCGTCGAGTAGTACTGCGGCGCAGCCCATCCACTGGAGTCCTTCCACTCGGGCCCCGTGACATAGGTTGCCTTGAACGACGTCCCCTCCGAAAGACTGCAGAGCACTCCGCTCCCTGCTCGTCCGCAGACGTCGGCTTTTCCGTCGCCGTTCACGTCGGCGAATCGCACCGTGTTCGTGTATTGCGACTGGCTCCAGGTGCCCGTGTCGGCCCATGCGGGGCCTTTAACCTCCGCTGCGATCTTTCCGTCTTTGACGAGATTGCAGAGAATGCCCGTGCTCGAGCGCGCACAGATGTCTGCAGTGCCATCCCCGTCGATATCGGTGGGCGTGCGACGAACGACCGGCTCGAACGTTGCCGCGGGGCACTGAGGTGAGGCGCCTTTACCGGTCGCAAAGATGCCGAGATGATTCGCGACGAGTCGACCGCTCGTGATGATCTGCCCTTGGCCCTGTACGTACATTTGCGTCGATCCGCCGCCGTCGACGTTCATCGCCACGTCGATGTCTGGCACACCGCCATTCGCCTCGGCAGACATCGCAAACATCGAGCTCGTGATCTGCGCTCCCGTGATCGAGTCTTTGCTCGCGAACAAGTAGAGTCGCGTGCGTGCGAAGTTGAGGCCGACCGCGGAGCGCGGATGGTTGTCGCCGAGGGCGCCCTCTTCGAAAGCCGCGCCTGCAATGATGAGAGGATTGTGCGAGCCGATGATCTCCGTCGCGCCAGGCGTCGGTGTGGTGGTCGCGGGGTTCACCCAATTCGAAAAGCCGGGGCCGAACTCGAAGTAAGCGTGCGGCTCCGTAAGCTGCGTGCCGGCAGGCCAATCTTCTCCGCCACCTCGTGCGCGACCGAGAACGAGCGTCGCCGCGGGAAAGTTGAAGAAGTCAGCGTTGATCGCCGCCTGCAATCCGCGCGCAGCGCCCCACGTCTGCGGCGTCGCTTTCCGCTCTGCGTACTTCGTCGCGCGAACCGACACTCCGGCAGCGCAAAGGTCGGCGACGATCATCGCCTTGTTTCCACTCCGCACGAGTTGGACGCCCGGGAACGGCGTCGTCACGGCCGCCGAGGCGGAAGCCGGCATGAGCAAACCAGCGAGGAGCAAGATGGATCGGAGCGAGGAGGAAGAAGTTGCCACGATCTTAATTAAGCAAGGGGCGAGCCACGTTAAGAAGCGCGCAATCCTCTTGAGTTACGTTCAGTGTAAAAATCCGCGACGAAAAAGGCCTGGATCCATGATGGATCGTCGCATCTCCACGCGACACGCGCGCGAGGAGATAAAGATGCACAATGCATCGAACAATGCTGCGAAGGCTTAAGCGAACACGGGCGTTCGAGACGCTTAAGCGCGACTCTAATCAGTTCCGTCGGCGTCGGCGCGTGATGAAAGACGCGAGCCCGAAGACGAAGAGCGCGCCACCTGCGATGGTGCTCGTCTTCGTCGTCGTCGCGTTGCATCCACCGCTATCACCGAATTCGTCACCCTTACTTCCCGGTCCGCCCTTCGGATCTCCAGGATTGCCCGTCCCGGGGCCCACTGCCGGCGCACGCACGGGTGTTCCGACGTAGCGAATCGAGGAGTAGTAGACGGCGTTGTTCCAACCGCCCGCATCGCTCCACGCCGGACCAGCGACGGGGGTGTCGAACCCTTTGCCGTTCGAAGGTGCGCAGACGATGCCATCGGAGTTGCGTGCGCAGAGATCGTCTTTCCCGTCATGGTTCACGTCGGCAACTCCTACCGTCGTGAAGTACTGCGGCTTGTTCCAGCCAGCGGCATCGCTCCAAGCGGGTCCCGTGATCTCGGGCCCGAAGGACGTTCCGTCGAACGTCTGACACAAGATGCCCGCCGCCGTGCGACCGCAGATGTCGGCCTTCCCATCTCCGTTGATGTCCAGGTATTGGATCGTTTGGAAGTACTCGGGCTTGTTCCAACCGTTCGCGTCGCTCCACAAGGGGCCGATGAGCTCTGGGCCGAACGCCGTCCCCGTCGAGAGCGCACAATGAATTCCGTCGGTGCCGCGTGCGCAAATGTCTGCTTTCTTGTCGCCGTTCAAGTCGACGAAGCGAATCGTCGATCCCGTGGGTGCTACTCCCCAGCCCTTCGTATCGGCCCATGCGGGTCCTTCGAAGACCGTCGGAAAACTTTGTCCGTCGGAGAGATAACAAGTGATCGCCGCCGAGCTACGAGCGCAGATGTCGGCCTTCCCGTCACCGTTGAGATCGGGATATTGAATCGTCGAATAGTAAGCGGGCTGATTCCAACCACTCGCGTCGGACCAAGCGGGCCCCGTGACGCTCGTCGGAAATGCAGTTCCGTCGGACAACCAACAAAGGACGCCGGAGCCGGCCCGCGCGCAAACGTCGGCTTTGCCGTCGCCGTTGATGTCGGGGAGTTGAATCGTCGAATAGTATTGAGGTGCGCCCCAACCGCTCGCGTCACTCAGTGCAGGCCCGAGAAACGGTGGCGCGAACGAAGCGCCGTCGGAAAGACTGCAGAGGATCCCGTTGTTGGCGCGGGCGCAGACATCGGCTTTGCCATCGCCGTTGACGTCCGCGAATTGCATGGTGGTCGCGAACTGCGGCAGATTCCATGTGCCGGCGTCGGCCCACGCAGGCCCCACGACCTCCTTTGCGACTTTGCCGTCTTTGACGAGCTCACAGAAGACGCCCGCCGCTGCGCGTGCGCAGATGTCGGCGGTGCCGTCGCCATCGATGTCGACACTGCTACGCCGAACGACCGGCGTGAATCTCGCGCCGGGGCACTGTGGTGATGCGCCGGTTCCGGATGCGTAGACGCCGAGATGGTTCGCGACGAGTCGACCGCTCGTGATGATCTGCCCTTGGCCTTGGACGTACATTTGCGTCGAGCCGCCGCCGTCGACGTTCATCGCGACGTCGATGTCCGGCGTGCCGCCGTTGGCTTCGGCGGACATCGCGAACATCGCTGCCGTGATCTGCGGACCGGTGATCGAATCTTTGCTCGCAAACAAGTAGAGACGCGTTCTCGCCTGATTCAGACCGACGGCCGAGCGCGGGTGGTTGTCGCCGAGCGCACCGTCGTCGGTTGCGGCGCCTGCGAGGATGAGCGGATTGTGCGAACCGATGATCTCCGTCGCTTCGGGGCTCGGCGCGGTCGATGCAGGATTCACCCAATTCGAAAATCCCGGGCCGAACTCGAAGTAGTGATGCGGCTCTTTCAATTGCTGAGAGGCCGGCCAATCTTCTCCGCCGCCGCGAGCTCGACCGAGCACGTACGAAGCTACGGGGAAGTCGAAGAAGTCGGCGTTGATCGCCGCTTGAAGACCGCGTCCGGTGCCCCACGTTTGCGGCGTGGCTCGTCGCTCGCCATATTTCGTTGCACGAACGGCGACGCCCGGGGCGCAGAGATCGGCGATGATCATCGCCTTGTTCCCGGACCGCACGAGCTGCACGCCAGGAAAAGGGGCCGTCACTGCGGCAGAGGCCGACGCAGGAATAAGGAGTCCTCCGAGAAGGAGGACGTTACGGAGAGTTGCAGAAAGATTCGACACGCTGTCGACAAGGCAAACGCCGAGCCAACGTTCCACGCGCCGTAACCCTTGAAGTTCTCCCTGCGAGCGCTCACGAACCTCGGGCCTTCGATCCACGACTGGATCGAATTAACGAATTCTTATTTCTGCGGCGCGATAAGGCGCCGCCCATTAAGAACCTTCTCCCGCAGAGGCGACCCCTCGATCCCTTCGCTTACGGCACTCCCTGCACCGACGAATTCGCGATGGTGATGCTTTTTGCATTGGTCCCGACGGCCGTGCCCGCGTTCTTCACGGTGCCCGACGATACGACCGTCCAATGGCCACCCGTATTTCCATTCAGTACGGAGTCGGCGATCGAGAGCGTGCCGCCCATGTTGTTGCTCGTGAAGAAGATGCCTCCACCAAAGGCATTGGTGCCCGCGGCGTTGTTCTCGATCGCATCGCCGCAAACCGTGATGTTGACTGGGATCTGCGCCGTCGACACGCCATCGCTGTAGAGCGCGCCGCCGTTGCCGCCGGAGCCCGTCTCGTTTTGATCGTTGTTGATGAACGCGCACTTCTTCGCATCGACGCCGTTGGCATCGTGGCCCGTCGCGACGTTCCCCGAGAAGAGGCTGTCGTAGACTTGCATGTTCGCAAAGAGACATCCCAAACCGGCGCCGTTGCTCGCCTTGTTGTTTTGGAACGTGCTCTTGGAAATGACGATTCCGTTTTTGCTGCCTTGAATGTAGATGCCGCCACCGCCCGTATCTGGACCGGAGGGCGCACCCTGATTGTTTGCAAACACGGAGTCGACGATGCTCACGTTGCCGTCGCGTACGTAGAGGCCCCCGCCCGCACCGTCGTTGAAGCCTTGCGAGCAAGGCGCGGGTCTCGTCGGGATCGCTTCGGTCGGCGTCGTCTTTCCGTTGATCAGCGCGATGTGTTGGAGGGTGAGACGTCGATCGTTGGTTTGCCAACCGGGGCTATCGAAGCTCATGATCCGCACGGAGGACTTTCCGTCGAGCGTGATCTTGCCGCCGCCATCGATGACCGTGTCTTTGCTCGTGGAGATCTTCAGCGTCTCGGTGACGGCGATCGCGACCGGAGTACTTCCGCAATTGAACGTCACGATACCTGCCGTTTGAACGGCGTTCTTCAATGCCGCGAACGTGCAGCTTGCCGAAGTTCCCGTTCCTACGACGGTCGTCGGCTTCGACGTGTCGAGAGGTTGTGCTTCTTTGGGAAGCGCCGACTTGCAGGAGCCCTTCGTGTTGCCCGCCTGAATCGTGCCACCATCGGCCGTCGGAACCACGGTGCCACCGCCATCGGGCTGCGAGCTTCCGCCGTCGGGGTCGAGGATTCCGTCGCCGCCGTCGTCGTCCTCATTGTCGACGCTCCCGCTGTCGTTGTTACCGCCACGATTGTCCTGGCGGCCGGCGTCATTGGCTCCTGAAGCGGAATCGGCGTCGGCAGAGCAAGCGGCCCACACGAAGATGGGGAGAGCGAGGAGAGAAAGCTTCGACAGTCGTTGATTCATGATCCCTCACCGGCCGGTTTCGAGCAAATCGCGAGACGTGCCTCGCGAGCGCTCCTTTTCAGGACACCAGAGATGATGGGTTCGTAAAGTGCGAAAGGCTCTTTTCTTCGTCGCACTCCAACGTACGTCACCGCACGCATGGTGGCCGTCTCGTGGGCGGAGCCGATGCGACCTTTCATCGTCGCCGACGACGAACAGCCAAGATGGCGACGAAGCCGAGAAATAGCACGACCACGCCGCTGCCCGTCGTCTTCTTCGTCGCGCCGCAACCTTGTTCGAGATTGGAGTCGTCGTCCTCCTCCCCACCCCTGCCGCGTTCTCCCGCAGGATCATCCGATGCCCCGTCGCCCGCGTCGTTCTTCGGCATGAACGTCGACGAGCCGACGTAGTGAATCGATGAATAGTACACGGAACGCGTCCAGCCACTCTTGTCGGTCCAGGCGGGCCCCATGGTCGGCGCGTCGAAGCCACTGCCGTTGGAGGGTGCGCAGAGGATGCCATCGGCGTTGCGCGCGCAAAGGTCGTCTTTGCCGTCGTGATTCACGTCGGCTGCGCCGATGGTTGCGTAGTAGCTGGGCTTGCTCCAACCATCGGCATCACTCCAATCGGGGCCAGCAAACTCCGCACCGAACCCCGTGCCTTCGAAGACTTCGCAGACGATGCCCGCGGGCGATCTTCCGCAGATGTCCGCACGACCGTCCCCGTTGAGGTCGAGGTACTGAATCGTGCGGTAGTACTCGGGCTTGTTCCAACCGTTCGCGTCCGTCCACGTCGGCCCGACGATCTCGGGACCGAACCCCGTGCCCGTGGAGAGCGCGCAACGAATCCCCTCGGGGCTCCGCGCGCAAATGTCGTCCTTCTTGTCCCCGTCCAAGTCGACGAAGCGAATCGTGGACCCGGTCGCAGCAATGCCCCAACCATTGGCATCGGCCCAGAGCGGGCCATCCACCTTCGTGAGAAAGCTCGAACCGTCAGAGAGAAGGCAGGTAACCCCCGGCGCCGCTCGCGCGCAAATGTCGGCTTTTCCGTCACCGTTGATGTCCGGATACTGGATCGACGAATAGTACGCAGCCTTGTACCAACCAGCTTGGTCGCTCCATGCGGGCCCGGCAAATGCCGTCGGGAATGCCGTTCCGTCGGAGAGGTGGCACGCGACTCCCGCGCTCGATCGTGCGCACACGTCTGCCTTGCCATCCCCGTTCACGTCGGGAAATTGAATCGTGGAATAGTACCGCGGCGAAGCCCATCCGCTCTTGTCCGAAAAGGCCGGACCCGTGACGTACTCGTTGGCAAAGGCGGTCCCTTGCGAAAGCTTGCAAAGTACATTCTTCGCGGCTCGTGCACAGACGTCGGCTTTGCCGTCGCCATCGATGTCGGCGAAGTGCACCGTGCTCGCATATTGCGGCTGGCTGAAAGAATTGGCGTCGCTCCAACCCGGCCCTTTGATTTCGCTCGCGACCTTTCCGTCTCTCATGAGCTCGCAGATCACGCCTGCGCTCGTGCGCGCGCAAAGATCGGCGGTGCCGTCTCCGTCAATGTCGGCGTTGCTACGTGTCTGAACCGGCGTGAACGGTGCCGCGGGACATTGGGGAGAGCCGCCCGATCCTTTGGCGAAGATGCCGAGGTGGTTGGCGACGAGTCGACCGCTCGTGATGATCTGCCCTTTGCCTTGCACGTACATCTGCGTCGATCCGCCACCATCGACGTTCATCGCAACGTCGATGTCTGGAACACCCCCGTTCGCCTCCGCGGACATCGCGAACATCGATTTTGCGATTTGCGCGCCCGTGATCGAGTCCTTGCTCGCGAACAGATAGAGTCGCGTCCGCGCCTCGTTGAGACCGACCGCCGATCGCGGATGATTGTCGCCGAGGGCTCCGTCGTTGAAGGCCGCTCCGGCGATGATGACGGGATTGTGTGAGCCGATGATGTCCGTGGCTCCTGGCGTCGGCGTCGTGTTCGCCGGATTGACCCAGTTCGCGAATCCCGGACCGAACTCGAAGTAGTGGTGCGGCTCCTTGAGTTGCGCCGACGCGGGCCAGCTCTGTCCACCGCCACGCGCACGGCCGAGAACGTAGGTGGCTGCGGGGAAGTTGAAGAAGTCTGCGTTGATCGCTGCTTGAAGACCGCGCGCCGCTCCCCACGTCTGCGGCGTCGCTCTGCGCTCTCCATATTTGGTCGCACGAACCGACACGCCAGGCGCGCACAGGTCGGCGACGATCAACGCCTTGTTGCCACTACGGACGAGCTGTACTCCCGGGAAGGGCTTCGTCACGGATGCCGCTGCAGACGTCGAAAGAAGAGAGCCTGCAACGAACAGGATCGAACCGAGGAGTGAAAAGCGAGTTGCCACGACCTCGACGAAGCAAACGTCGAGCCACCGAGACCTTGGCGCAATTTCCGTGCAGTTCTCCGACCGCGAACGACTCGAAATCATGCGTCAGGATCCACGTCTGGATCCTTGGTCAGAGAATCTCATCGCCTCCTTGTCGGCGTCTTATCGGGATTAGTCTCTGGGGTTGGCGCTCCTTTTTCTGCGCATCGAACGCGCATGCGAAGGATTTCTTCGCATGTCGGCTCCATGTTTAGAGGCATGCAACCGGGACTAAAGAAGGCCTTCCTACCGACCATCGACGAAGACCTCGCGGCGATTCGCGAGTGGGCGAGCAGCAGTGTAGGTGAAGACGAGGGCGTGTCCTCCTACCACGTGGCCTACCGCGGAAAGCTGCAGGCGCTGTGTTTGAGTCGCGAAAGAAAAGGGTGGCACTACTGGTCTGCGAGTACGGACTACGTCGGGCCCTACGCCACGCGCGATGAGGCTGGCGAGGCGCTCTTCGAGGTCGTCCGCAGGGATGCGATGATGTGGAAGCGGACGCGGGACGCAGCGAGGATCAACGCGCGTTATCACACGCTGCAGTTGGATCTCGAAGCGCTGGGCTGAACCGTTCGCTATGCCCGCAAAGCGGAGGCGCGCATCTTCATTGGTTGCCCACGACGCGGATGGCTTCGCGCGCCAGCTCGACGAGCTCTTCCTCGTCGTCGAGCGCACCTTCAGGGACGCTCAGGTACTTCGAAAGGACGACGACTTTTCCGCGCGACACATAAGAGAACGGCTTGCCACCGCGCTTCAGGTAACTCTCTCGGGTCGTTTCATCGACACGAAAGTAGAGCGTGTCCATGAGCATTGCGAATTGGGCGCCGAAGCTGAGGAACGCATAGCCGCCGAAGAAGCGCCGCATCCTCACGCCAGAGACGGCCCGAAGCGAGTCGAGCGTGTATTGCGCGAGTTCCGAGGATGCACTCATCGGTCGACGTCAATCGCGGTCGGGCGCGCCAAGGGGAAAGTACTTTCTGAAAAATCGCGCTTCGTCGACGGCGCGCGCGAACGACGGACGAGCGAGCAACCGTGCGCGATAGGCGCGAAGGAGCGGGCACGTCTCCGGAATGGGATGCGTCCAATCGGCGTAAAACAACGAGGGCGCAGCTGCGCAGTCCGCCATCGTGAACTCGTCCCCATTCGCCCACGTACGACCCGCGAGCTGGGTCTCGATCCACGCATAAGAGCGATTGAGCGCCTCGACGGCCAACGCCATCCCGTCTCGCGCTTTCACCGGATCCTTCGTGAGGGCGCCATTGACGGCGAGCTGCATCGAATTCATCACGTGCAAGTCGAAGTAGCGGTCGAGGAAACGCACGTCGAGTGCAGCCATCGGATCTGCGGGCAAGAGGCGCACGGGTCCGGGATTCGTCAGCTGCAGATATTCGATGATGACGCTCGTCTCGACGACGTTGC
>JAHFDV010000008.1:34505-37985 GCA_023248815.1 Myxococcales bacterium | reverse complement strand
CTCGACCGTCGACACCGCCCGAGAAGTATTCGAGTTGGTTCCCGGTTTTGAAGAGCGCGATTCCTCCGACGCGAGAACCGTGATCGAAGAGTTGGTTTGCCCTGACCGCGGACACGTTCTCGTCGAGGGAAATCTTCGAAGACAAGCCTGTAAGACCTACATTCATCGCAGCGACTTCCGTGGAACCTGCTCGAACGATCCCCTTGCCGCCGAACAAGACGGGAACTTCTTTCACTCCCGTTTCGGTTGCGAGGAGGCCAACTCGGCGCGAGTAGAACGCGCGACCGCTCTGAATTGAGCCGTCTTCGGGCCCGAATTCAAATCGCGTCACGTCCTCCGCGAAGAATGGTCGCACTTCGGGACGATCCAATTCGAATCGGTCCAAATTCGTCAGCGGTTGATCCGGCGTAACTTGTGAAAAGTCTGGGTTGAACGTTGCGTCGACTTGAACTGCGTCACTCGGACGATAGCGAGCGTACATGCCCGCGTACGCACCAACGTTTCCACCTTGGCCGGAGAAGTCTTTGAGTCGCGGAAGTGCGATCTTCGGGTCCTGAACAAAGCCTGCAACGTAGGGCTGCAGATAAAACCGCAAGTGCGGTTTCACGTTGGTAATCCCTGTGAGCGTTCCAAAAAAAGATGCGGGTACGGGCGCGTCGGCCGGGTAAAGCGCCCAAGCGCCATCCTCCCCGGACATCGGGATCGTCCGAAGAAAGTTTATTCCGATATCGAAAGGCCCCACCCGCTCCGAAACCCCGACAGTTGTCCAAGGAAGTGCAAATTCAGCCGACCATCCATTTGCGTATGTCGTCGCCTGTCCTTGCCACAGTCCTTGCCAGTCAGTGTTCTCGACATTCCCGTTCTGCGCGCGATCCACGTCCGCCCGATGGCCAGTACGCGACAGCATGAAAGATTTCGAATTCGACCGGTCTAGTCGACCGTCTACATAGACTGCGACGTTCTCCGATTCGTCAATGAGGTCTGATTCATCAATCGGCACTCCATTGTCGACAGCGGAGGGCTTGTCGTAGAAGCAGCGGAACGCAACGTAGAGATAGCGGTCGTCGTATGCGACTTGAACCTGCGTCTTGTTGCGAAGGGGGCGTCCATAGGGGATCGAGACTGTTGAGTAGAATCGGGTATCCGGCGGCGTATTTTTCCAGACATCTTCCGATAGGACGCCGTCGATCTTGGGAGAGCTAGACGTACGAACGGGAACGATCCTCATCGTGAGCGGATCGGGGGCACCGGACGAGTCCGGGGGCTTCTGTTCAGCAATCTTTTCCGGTGGTTCGGCGGACAGATCGTCTTCACTCTTCTTCAGCGACGCGACCTCAAGTTTTAGAGATGGAATATCAAGCGCGACCGACTTGCCTGGAGTCACCACAACACGTCGGTCGAAGGGCTCAAACCCTGGCTTTGCAGCTCTGACTAAATGTTCACCGGCCATTAGCCAGGTTCGCCCGCTGAGCGGACCTATCCCGGCGCTAAGGTCGTCGATCGTTACGAGCACACCTTCCTCAGGCACTGCAAGCGCGACGGCACCGACGAACTGCTCTGACTCTTGCAGGAAGCCCACGAGCCGCTCTCTCTCCGTCTGCGGGAGCTCCTCACGAAACTCGCGAGCCACAGAATCGATCGTATTGTGGAGTTCGACCCAGCGTTTCAGTCCGTGCTGTGCGTTCGCGATGCCGACCATCGCCTCGCCCGTCCGCACAATTCCGTTTGCTGCCGAGAACTCCGCGAGAGCGATCTCCCACGCGCCACGTGAGATTGCCACTCTCCCCTTTCGAATGCGGTCCCGATAAGAGGACGATGTGTTGGCGTCTTCATTCGGCGTCCGCTGCTCCCAGTTGGGTCGTCGCGACTGGGCTTTCGCTTCGGGAAACTCGGTGAATTGCACCAGGACCCCGGCGGCAAGAAGAGGTAGCCAGCGCGCTCGCGACCGCAAGCTCATTTCAGGAGCCATGCTAGACCGTCCGGAACGAATACAGTTGCAGTCACTCAGCAATCTCCGCAGCAAGCTTCACCTGATGCTCCAGCGTCGCATCGATATGCGCTTCTCTCGTCAGCGGATTCGCCAACACCACGCGCAATGCGGAAATCGGTCGATTCTCGCCATACTTCGTCACCCGCAGCGTCGTTCGCGAGACGAACGTCTCACCGCGACGCCTCTGCTCTTCTTGCAGCCGCACGTTTGCTCGATTGATCGCTTCTTGGTCCTCGTCCGAAACGTTGCCGCTGGCGACCGCCTCACGGAAGCGCTCTGGGATGAACCGATAATTCAGGATGTTCATTTGCGGCTCGGCGAAGAGCTCGAATGCCGGATGCGCCTTCAACTTCTCTGCGAGATACATCGTCTTGTCGACGCCGTCTTCGACGAGCTCCGCGTAACCCTCACGCCCAAACAAATGCAACGCGGCATGGAGATAGAGCGCCATCCCCGGGCGTGACCCTTCGAGCGCGCGTCGCCCGAGGTCCGGCGAGCCTTTGCGAATGATGTATTGTGCCTGCTTTTCGATGTATCCTGCAGACATCGGATCTCTGAGGAGAACCATCCCAATTCCCATCGGCAGATAGAGCTGCTTGTGACCGTCGATCGTCACCGAATCTGCGAGCTCGAGGCCCTTGAGACGCGACTTGTACTTGTCCGAAAAGGCGAGCGGTCCGCCCCACGCTGCGTCCACGTGGAAGTGCACGCCGAGCTCTTTGGCGAGCGCAGCAATCTCGGGCAGGGGGTCAATCGATCCCGCATCCGTCGTGCCGGCAATTCCGACGAGGGCGACGATCTTGTCTCCGCGACCTTGGCATTCGCGCGCGGTTTTCTCGAGCTCATCCATTCGTACGCGGTTCTGCCCGTCGACGGGGACGCGAACGAATGAAGCACTCGAACCGATGCCGAGAAGGTCCACGGCCTTTTCGAGCGAATAGTGCATGAGCGCCGAACCGATGATGACGGTCCTTTCAGCTTTGGCGTGTTTGAGCGCTTCGCCCATCCCCACCTTCTCGACGCCTTCGAAACCTCCTTCGGGTCCGAACGCGCGATTGCGCGCAATCCAAAGCCCAGTGATGTTCGCGAGTGTTCCGCCCGAGGTCACGATGCCGAGAGTGCTCGCAGGATCTTGAACGTGCGCGTCGTAGAATGCGTCGCTCTCGTTGAAGATGAGACGATGCATGATCGCGAGCGCTTCGCGTTCGTACGGGGTGAGGGCCTGCGCGGTCTCGACCTTCACGAGGTTTTGGTTGAGTGAGGTGAGAAGGCGCGAAAGCGGGCGGACGAAATAGGGCAGTGCGGACGTCATGTGCCCGATGAAGTACGGCGAAGAGACGCGCACGGACTCTTCGACGACGGTCTGAAGACGCGTGGCATATTGATCGATGGGAGTGCCTTTTTCAGGCACCTTCGTCAGGCGGTAGCCCTTGGCGATCGTCGCGTCGTCCTGCAAGGCTCCGGTCGACGGGTCGTCTAAGAACTTCCGA
>JAHFDV010000008.1:32598-34495 GCA_023248815.1 Myxococcales bacterium | reverse complement strand
CTCCTTGATGCGCGCGTCGAGCGTCGCTTCGAGTTCGGGTCCGGGCTGGAAGAAAGCGCTCGCCTTTGGCTCCGCGGTCATTGCGCCCAGTGCACACGCGAATCGCTCGATGGTCAACACGGGAGCACGGCGTCTTCATCCGTCCTTCGCGGCCTATTTTCGGCTCCTCGGGGGTCCCTGCGAGCGGATCCCAGGCCGTAGGGTGCCCCTTTTCGCCCCCCTTGCCCCCTCAAAAAGAACCGCGCTATTCTCCCGTCCCATGGCATTCGACGACGAAGAAGAAGACACGCGCACCTATACCGTGGTCATGAATCACGAAGAGCAGTACTCGATTTGGTTCGCTGATCGCGAGCTTCCCCGCGGATGGCAAGCCGTCGGGAAAACGGGACCCAAGGCGGACTGCCTCGCTCACATCAAAGAAGTTTGGACCGACATGCGTCCGCTCAGTCTCCGCAAGTGGATGGACGAGCAGAAGAAAAAAGAAGACGAAGAAAAAGCCAAAGGGAACTGAAGAGGAACGCTCCTCTCAAATTCCGTCTTCTTAGACGAGCGCGCGTGAGGCCAGTTCCTCGCGGGCGCTCGCGTCGTTTTGTGCCGGCCGTTTTCGTCGGGGGGGCGGCGACCAGAATGCGATGCCGATCGGCATTTCCAGCCTTTCCGGAGCTCGCGCGCTCTTGCGGTTCCATCCCCAGATGATTACTTCTGGTCTCCAAGGGCACAGGGTCAACCTCGGCGTCCTCATGGGACAAGGCGTTCGCGCAGCGGGCCTTTCCTCTCGGACACGAGTCGCACCGATCCCCCTCTAGGAGAATCCATGAACGCAGAAGCAAATCCCGAAAAAGACACGACCGAAGTGAAAGAGACCAAGAAGAAGGGCTCTTCGAAAGGTGGCGACGGCGGCGGCAAAGGCGACGGCGGCAACAAGGGCGGCGCAAAAGCCAGCGGCGGAACGACGCACAAGTTCGAGGCCGAGGTCAGCCAGGTCCTCAAGCTCGTCATCCATTCGCTCTATTCGAACAAAGAAATTTTCCTTCGCGAGCTTCTCTCGAACGCGAGCGACGCACTCGACAAGCTGCGCTTTCAATCGCTGACGACCCCCGAGCTCCTCGGCGAGGATCGCACGCTCGAGATTCGCGTTCGCTTCGAAAAAGAAAAGGGCGCGCTCGTCATCGAAGACACGGGCATCGGCATGACGGAGGAGGAGCTCGTCAAGAACCTCGGCACCGTTGCGCACTCGGGGACGCGCACGTTCATCGAGAAGCTCGGTGAGAAGAAGAACGACGTCAATGTCATCGGTCAATTCGGTGTCGGCTTCTACAGCGCCTATCTCGTCGCCGATCGCGTCGAGGTCGTCACGCGCGCGGCAGGTGAGGGCAAGAAAGCATTCCTTTGGCGCTCGAGCGCGGAAGACACGTTCACCGTCGAGCCCGCCGAACGCGCGCAGCGTGGAACCGAAGTTTGGCTCTTTCTCCGAGAGGATCAGAAGGAGTACATCGAGAGCCAGTGGAAGCTGCGATCGGCGGTCGAGAAGTACTCGGACTACGTCGGCTATCCCATCAAGCTCGAAGTTCACAACAAGAAGAAGAACGAAGCGGGCGTCGAGGTCGACGAGGTCTCGTGGGATCAGATCAACAAGGCGAGCGCGCTTTGGCAGCGTCCGAAGAGCGAAATCACGGACGAGCAGTACAACGAGTTCTACAAGCACCTCACGCGGGACTTCGAACCGCCACTCGCGCGCACGCACTTTCGCGTCGAAGGCAGCCAGGAGTTCGTCGGCCTTCTCTACGTTCCGAAGCGCAAACCTTGGGACATGAACGATCCGCGGAAGCGCCGCGGCGTCCGCCTCTTCGTGAAGCGCGTCTTCATCATGGACGACTGCGAAGAGATGCTCGCGCCG
>JAHFDV010000008.1:0-32588 GCA_023248815.1 Myxococcales bacterium | reverse complement strand
CTCGCGCCGTATCTGCGCTTCATTCGCGGCGTCGTCGACTCGAACGATCTTCCGCTCAACGTTTCGCGCGAGCTTCTCCAGGACTCTTCGATCTTGAAGACGATCCGCAAGAACATCTCGAAAAAGGCGTTCGACACCCTCGACGAGCTCGCCAAAGAAAAGCCTGAGGAATACAAGCAATTCTTCAAAGACTTCGGCCCCGTGTTGAAGGAAGGACTCTCCCAAGGCGCCGACGACAAAGACAAAGAGCGCATCCTCGAGCTCGTTCGCTACGAGTCGACGAAGGGCGAAGGTCCCGTCTCCCTCGCCGACTACGTGTCGCGCATGCCCGAGAAGCAGGAAGGCATTTACTACATCACGGCGCTTTCGAAGGAGACCGCCGAGTCCGCGCCCTATCTCGAGTCGCTGAAGAAGCGCGGCTACGAAGTGCTTCTCATGACCGATCCGATCGACGAGTGGGCGTCGCAAGGTCTCGACGAGTACAAGGACAAGAAGTTCATCTCGGCGATGCGCTCGGACTTGAAGTTCGAGTCGACCGACGACGAGAAGAAAGAGACCGAGCGCCTCACGACCGAGATGAAGCCGGTCGTCGAGCGCATCAAGAAGGTGCTCGAAAAGACGATCAAGGACGTGAAAGTGTCGGAGCGTCTCACGGACTCACCGTGCTGCCTCGTTCTCGGCGAGTTTGCGCCTTCTCCCTTCATGGAGCGCTTGATGCGCGAGCACGGAAAAGACGGCTTCCCGCCCGAGAAGCGAACGCTCGAGATCAATCCGCAGCATCCGCTGATCGTCTCGATGAACACGCTCCTCGAGAAGAACGCAGAGGATCCGACCGTGACGGAATGGATCGAGACGCTCTACGATCAGGCGATCATCACCGAGGGCGGAACGCTCCCCGACCCCAATCGCTTTGCGCGGCGTGTCGCGTCGATGCTGACCAAAGTGGCATCTCTCGGCGCCGGCTGAGATTCGAAAAGGTGCGCGAAAGCGCGGAGGGCAAAGCGCCTTCCGCGCTTTTTCGTTTCGAGGTTTCCGGCGCTCCCTCACGCGCGGGGCGCGCCCCCTTACTCGCGCCTACATCCATCTCGTGCAGATTCCATGGATCGGCCGTGATGGAAGTTCATGGCATTGGACATTTCTTCTCAAAGCACGTGTAATGAAGGAAGCACGATCCTTCTCGGAGGCGTCTCGATCCCCATGAAATTTAAGCTGCGTACTGCCCTTCCGCTTTGTCTCCTTCTCACGACCAACTCCGCCTTCGCGCAAACCAAGGCGAAGACGAAAACGGATCCCGCCAAGACCGAAGAAGCGAAGAAGCCCGCTCCGGACGCGGCCAAGACGGACACGCCGGCAGCTCCTACGGCTCCGAAGCCGACCAAAGAGCAGCTCGCTGAAGCCAAGCTTCACTACGAGCGCGGCGCCGCGCTCTATCGCGACACGGACTACAAGCTCGCCGGCGTCGAGTTCGAAGAAACGTATCGCATCGCGCCCTCGTACAAGATTCTCTTCAATCTCGGTCAGGTCTACCTGAACCTCAATCGCTACGCCGAAGCGCGCTCGGCGCTCGAGCGCTACCTTGCCGAAGGTGGCAAAGAGATCGCGCCCGCCCGTAAGGCCGAGGTCGAGAAAGATCTCTGGGGCTTGAAGGCGCGCACGGCGCACGTCTCGATCTCCTTCTATCGCATGTGGGCACCGGAACGCGGCAAGCCCAAGGAGAAGCAGCCCGTCGACGGCGTCTCCGTTTCGATCGACGGCAAGCAGGTCGCAACTCCCGTGAAGAACCTCCTCATCGACGCGGGCGATCACAGCATCGGCACGTACGCCGACGGGTACCTCACGGAGCAGCCGCGCAACATCACGCTCAGCGGTGACTCGACGAAGAACCTCGAATTCGAGATCAAGCCGCAGCGCAGCCAAGAACAGATTTGGGCGGAAGAAGATCGCGACAAGCAACGCGTCGCCGAGACCGCGCAAGAGCGCAAACAGCGCGAAGAGCAGGCCGCGCGTGAGCAAGAGGAACGCCGCAAGTTCCTCGAGCAGATCAACGGCAAGAAAGACTACACCTGGGTCGGTTGGGTCGCGACGGGCGCCTTCGCTGCGGGCGCGACGGTGACGGGAATCGTCGCCTTGAACAACCGCAGCAAGTTCGAGGACTACCGCGATAAAACGAACGCGGGCCCCGTGTCACCAGACGACATCAGTGGCGCGCAGACTCATCGCGACGCGGCGAAAACGATGGGAATCGTCACCGACGTTCTCATCGGCGCAACCGTCGTCGCTGGCGGCATCTCGCTCTACTTCACGCTGAAGAAGCCGAAAACCGAGAACGTCAACGAGAAGCCCGCACCGCAAAAGGCCAAGGCAGACATGGTGCTCTCACCGACCTACGTGGGCGTCGTCGGCACGTTCTAAGTCGCTCTCGATCAGTTCCACAAAAGACGAAACGCGCGCTCGAAAGAGTGCGCGTTTTTTCGTTTCAGGGAGAGCGAAGCCGCCCCGAAGAGCGACTACGCGCGAGGTTACGAATCGCTCGGGGTCGGATCGCCTGCCTTCGGCGGACCGCTTGCCCCAAAATCGAGCTCGACCTCGACACTTGCGATGCGCTTCGGCCCCTCTTCTTGGGCAAGCTCTTTCGGAGCTTCTTTTTCAGGCTCTTTCACCGATTCACGCGGTGGCTCGTCTTCGCTCTTTCGTGGAAGCATCGCTTCGCTCGTAATCGACGGCATCTTCGCGCGCATCGGGAGAGGCGGGGCTTGTTGCTTCGAGGCGTACGCGGCGGCCTTCGCATCGACTTTCTTGCCATCGGCTTTTGGACGCAAGCTGTCGCGTTCAGCAGCTGCACCGTAGTGAAAGCGGATCGCGGTCAGAAGGTCGCCCTGCGCGGCGACATACATCCGCACGGGCATCTTCGCGTGCTTGGAAGCTTCGGCGATCGCATCTTCATTCGTCGGATCCGACGTCGCCACGAAGAGCACGGGGTCTTGTCCGGGCGCTTGCTGGAGGTAAACGGGGATGATCCGTAGACGCGAGGCCATCTCCGCAGGAATTCGCTCGAGAATCTCGGAACGAAAGTCGACGTGGACGATCGAAACCCAAGGCAAAGAGAGCTGGTGGGCCAGCGCTTGCGCGAGTTGCGTCTCAGAAAGGAGACCCGCGCGCACGAGGTGCTCTCCAATGCGCGTCCCAGCGTCCGCATTGGCAATCGCCTCCGCAACCGCGGTTTCCGTGAGGAATCCCTCTGAGACGAGAATTTCCCCGAGTCGACGCCACTCTTTCACATTTGAAGCGTACGTCGCTTCACTCGAAGCGGGCAATTTTGCGAACAATCGAGCGTTCCGCGCCGTGCAAACCGGTGTTACGCTTTTTGCTTCCCGATGCGAGCTTGTCCGCAGTGCGCGTCTCCTTGCGAGGAGTCCCACCGGTTCTGCCCAGGATGCGGCTTTCCAGTCGCCCAGGTGGCGCCGCAATCCGATGATCCGCTCATCGGAAAGACATTGCCCGGCGGCTACGTCATCATCGAGCTCGTCGGTATCGGCGGCATGGGTCGCGTCTATCGCGCCGAGCAGACCGCCCTCGGTCGCACCGTCGCCGTAAAAATCATCCACCCGCATCTCGTTGGCGAAGAGAACGCGGCCGCTCGCTTCATCACGGAAGCGCGCGCAGCGAGTCGCCTCAATCATCCGAACTCGGTCGGCATCATCGACTTCGGCAAGACCCAAGACGGGCAGCACTACCTCGTCATGGAATACATTCGTGGGCGCGATCTCTCGCGCGTCGCCTACGAAGACGGGCCGCTGCCGTTTCGTCGCATCGTCGACGTGCTTCGGCAGACGCTCTCGGCATTGTCGGAAGCGCACTCGCTCGAGATCATCCATCGCGATCTCAAACCCGAGAACATCATCCTCTCGGCGATTCGCACTGGCGGCGACTTCGTCAAAGTCGTCGACTTCGGTCTCGCGAAGATGCGCGTCGAGAACGGCCCCGGCATCACGAGCCCCGGCATCGTGTGCGGTACCCCCGAATACATGAGCCCCGAGCAGGGCCGCGGCGATCCGCTCGACCATCGCTCGGACGTCTACGCGATGGGCGTCATCTTCTACCAGCTCCTCACGGGCCGACTCCCCTTCGAAGCAGAGTCACCGACGCAAGTCGTGCTTCTTCACCTCACGCGTGAGCCCGATGATCCGCGCACGGTCGCTCCCGAGCGCGACATCCCCGAGTCGATCGTGAACGTGCTCAAGAAGAGCATGTCGAAGAGCACGGAGCAGCGATACCAGTCTGCCGACGAATTCTCGGCGGCGCTCCGCGACGTCATTCAGGAGCTCGACGAGGCGCGGACGCGTCCGTCGCAAGTCATCCTCGAATGCGTGCGCTGCCATTATCCGAACCCGGCGACGCAAAAGTTCTGCGGTGAGTGCGGAAGCCCTCTTTCGGGAATGAGCCTCACGCCCACGGCGAACGCAGCCGTCGCATCCATCCCACGCGCACCGCGCATGCCCGGCACCGGCGAAGCCGCTTCGTCCGTGATTCCTGCGCGCCGCGCTTCGTCGCGTGAACGCCTCGCATTTCCCCTTCCGCTCGTGGGCCGCGACGAAGAGATCGCCTGGCTCGAAGAACAGCGAGAACGCGCGGCGAGCGGCTTCGTCGCTCTTCGACTCGTCGGCGACGCCGGTCTCGGCAAGACGCGCCTCGCGCGCGAGTTCATTCAACTCTCGCAGAGCGGTGGTGACCCGATCGCGATCGCCGGTCCCGATCCCGTGGGCGCAGAAGTGAGCTGCTACGCACTTCGCACGATCATCGAACGCCTCGCACACATGGATCGCGCGGCGACGGCGGCAGCGATCATGTCGGGCTCGCTCACGCGTTCGATCGAGCGCGGCTTGGCCGACATCTTCGACCTCGATCCCGAGCTCAGCGCGACGATGGAGCCGGACCTTCGCAAACGCAACGTCGTCGAAGCGCTTCGTTGGGTTCTCACGCAAGCCTCCGTGAAAGCGTACGGGCGTCCCGTTCTCGTGTTCGTCGACGACTTGCAAAACGTCGACGGCGTGAGCCGCAACGCCATCGCCGATCTCGTGATGAACCCGCCCAAGGTTCCGCTCCTTTTCCTCGCGGCACACAGCCCGGAGCACTTGCCCTCGTGGCGCGATGCGAGCCAGGTGCGCGTGCTCGCCGGTCTGTCGAACGCCGTCGTCGGCCAGCTCTTCGCGCGTGGAGGCATCAGTGCCTCCGTTCCTCCGGCAACGTCGCGCGGAACGGCCCCGCTCTACGTCGATCAGGTGCTGCGCTTCACCGGTGAAGAAGGTACGGGGGCGCCTGCGCGTCTCGGCGACTTGATCGCGCTCCGCGTCGAGCGCCTCGGTGGCGATGCCCGCCGCGTCCTTCAGGCAATCTCCGTCGTCGGCGACCAGGCCACGGCCGACTCGCTCCGCCCACTCCTCGGCGACTTCGACTTCTCGGATGCGCTCAATCAGCTTCGCGCAGCGGGCATGGTCGAGGGCGGCGAAGTCTTCGGAACGACGCACCCACTTCTCCGCGAGATTGCTCTCGGCACCATCCCCGCCGCCGTTCGTCGCGAGCTCCATCAGCACGCCGCCGAAGGCAGTGAGCTCCGCGGTGATCCGATCGAAGTGCGCGCCCTCCACGAGTTCCACGCTCAGCGATCGTTCGAAGCGCTATTCGTGTTGGAACGCCTTGCAAACTTGCAGGCAGGTCGCGGAGACAGCGACGGTGTCGTCTTGACGCTCCGCCGTGGCCTCGAGCTCGCACGTCGCGAGCTCTTCCGTGGAGAAATCGAAGATCCGCTTCGCGCCGTCTTCATCTTCAGCCGCAAGCTCGGCGAAGCGCTCGCGCAAACCGGCGCCTTCGTCGACGCCGAGGGCGTTCTCCGCGAATCGCTCGATCTCGCCGGTCCTGGCGGCCCAGATCGCGCACGCGTGCTCGGTGCACTTGCCAACGTCGCGCGGGGACGCAAGCACATGCATGATGCACGCATGTATCTTCGCGAGGCGCTGGAGCTCGCAAAGAAGAGCAACTCGAACGACCTCATCGATTCTTTGAAGACGTTCGAACGGAGTCTGCCCGCCGCTTCGTGATGTGCGGGTCGAGGCCACCGTCAGGATGACGTCCGTCAGTCGCCCCCCCGCCAAGGCGAACTCGCTGCCACCGCAGCCAGGCGCGGTCTCGCGCATCACGCGGTGGGATCTCGACAAGACCTATCTCCGTACCGAGTTCGACACGCTGCGGGATCTCGTGAAGACGGCGTTCGAGTCGCCAGAAGCGAAGCGCGCCAATCCGGGAGCCTCGACGCTTCTTCGCGAGATGGCGAGCTCCGGCATTCGCGTGCACATTCTTTCTGGATCGCCCGAACAGATGCGGCGATCGCTCGAACGAAAGCTCAAGCTCGACGGCATCGAATGGGCTTCCTTCACGCTCAAGCCGAACTTGCGAAACGTGTTGCGGCTCCGCTTTCGCGCGCTGCGAGACCAGCTCGGTTACAAGCTGCCCGCCCTCTTGGGGCTTCGCATCCAAGAGCACGACGAGCTCGCGCGCGAGTGGCTCTTCGGCGACGACTCTGAGGCAGACGCGTTCGTCTACTCGCTCTATTCCGACATTCTCGAAGGCACGGTCGACGAGACGCTTCTCCGCGCGATTGCCCGCCGCGGAAAGATGTACGACGACGTTCTCGACACGACGCTCTTTCGCGCGCGCTCGGTCCCACGCGAAAAAGGGCGCGTTGCACGCATCTTGATTCATCTCGATCAGCAAACGCCGCCCGATGTCTTTGCGGCCTACGGGCGACGCGTCGTGCCGTTCTACAACTATCTTCAAGCGGCGTTCCTCTGCCAAGAAGACGGAACGCTCGCTCCGAGGTCCGTTCTGCGCGTCGGCGCCGAGCTCGTCGAGAAGCATCGGTTCGACGGCGATCAACTCGCACGCAGCTATCTCGATCTCGCGCGCCGCGGGCATCTCCGGGGGACGGGCATCTCCGAGCTCCAAGTGGCGTTCGAGCCGTGGTTCCAGGAAGAGGGCACGGGGCGCAAAGGGCAAGAGCTCCGTCGCCTCGTCGATCGCCTCCCCGACTCTGCCGCCGTCGCAAAAGCCAATCACAACGACGAACGAACGCTTCCCGACTATCTCGCGCTCGTCACGCGGCACAATCGACGACGCGAGTGACGCGCGTGGGCCCGAGCGCCCTCAAATGCCGTGTTGTTCTTCGGCGTACCAAAAGTCGCCTGGCTCACGGACTACCGTAATTTCAGGCCCTGAAGCGAGCCGGATGCGGAACCCGCGATCACACTTTCGAAGGCCGACGATCGTCCCGACCACCTCGACGCGTTCGGCGAGTCCGCCGTAGATGATGCGGATCGGGCGACGCTTGGCATCGCTTTCGACGTGAATCGCAAACCAGCTGCGCGTTTCCTCGGGAAGGTCCCAACGAGCCTCGCGCGCGAGTGCATGGACGCAAGCGGAGAGCGCGCGATCGACGCCCGAATAGCCCGCATGACGGTGGAGCGAGACGACGACGACGTAGTCGTCGGGAAGCGCCCGCAAAAGAAAGCTCTTCTTGCCACAACGGATCACGAGTTCGCGCGTGCCGGCGAACATGTGGCACTGCCGAAAGAAGCGCTGGACGATCTGCCAGTACGCGCCCGTGACCTTGATGTCGAACGGCTCTCCGGCGCCTGCGTAGTCCACGGACTCGCCGTCCTTGTCGACGAGACATGCCGCAACCGCTCCGGGCAGGCGATAGATGAGGCCTGCGAGGATCACGGAGAATGGACTCGCGTCCATGTCGCGCGGCAAATGCTTGTGTCGCGAGCGTTTGATCATCCAGTCGTCATTCGAGAGGAACGCGTTGCATGAGCTCGTCGGCGTTCGGCGAGAACTCGATCTTCAAACCGGTGCCCTGCGCTTCGAGAATCGTCTCGTACGCGCCGCGCATGCGTCGCAAGTACACGTCGCTCTCGAAGAGCGTTCGTCGCTCGGGAAACGGCATCGAGCGCGGAGGAAGGCGCTCTACGAGCCGAATGACGTGAAAGCCGAACGACGTCTCGACGATGCCCGTTTGCTCACCCACGGCCTTCAGTGCAAAAGCGGCTTTCGTGAAATCGTCGTCCATCTTCGACATCTGGCCCACCTCCGAGACGAAGCCCGTCGCGATGAAGGGGGGCAGCTTCTCGGCCACGAGCTCGAGCCCGTCGATCGGAGGCGTCGTCTTTGCCCGAGCTTCGAAGTCATCGGGCGATGTCGCGTCGTGAACGCGCGCGAGGAGGTCTTCGGCCATTCGTTTGGCGCTCGCGGTCTTTTCGGCGCGCTTCGGATCTTTTTCCGCGGGACGCACGACGAGTGCGTGAACTGCGCGTACGGCCGCAGGCACTTCGACCTCCTGCCAGCGCACTTCCGATAGCGCCGCTATTTCTTCGTCCGTCGGTGGTCCGGCTTGGCGTCCGAGATCGCGAAGGCGAAGAGTCACCGCGCGAGCTTCCGCCGCCGTTCGATCGCGCTGACTCGTCCAGCGCTCGTCGAAGCCGCGATCGCGAGCGGCTCGTGCGAGCAACGCGTCGTCGATGACGTCCGAGAGCGCTTGCCGCGCATCGACGGAGCGAGCGCGCGCAGATTGCTCGACGAACGAGGGGGCCACGAAGTCGTCGCCGACGCGCGCGACATAGGTACCTTTCGGTGGCGCGGGCCGCGTCGAGCTCGCGCGCTTGTCATCGCCGCACGCCGCGAGCGCCAGCAAGGAGACCGTGCCGAGGAGTACGCGTCGCGTCATCGTCGCACGCCGCTACGCGCAAGGTGGACGGATCCCCACGTCATCGTCCCGCCCACCACCAGCAGATAGAACGCGCGCACGTCGTCCGCGCGCGAGACGGCCCAGGTGCCTGCACCGAACGCTACGATCGCGAGAATCAAAAGCAGAAGTGCCGCGAGATCGTACGGACGCACCCTTCGGAGTATACGCGCGGATCGAGACCTTCGATCGATTGGAATCGATGGCCTCGCGGGAGATGTGTTCTATTGTCGACCGCGTGATTCGCCCGACGATTTCTAGCCTTCTGCTCACTTCGAGCCTCACTTGCGCGCGCGATGCAGGAGCCCTTTCTTGATTCCCAACGCAGCGACGGACGGCGCGGCGGCGGCTCACGGCGGCGAGTCGCGAAAGGGCATCACGACGATCGTCCTCGCGCTCGTCCTCGGCGTCGTCCTCGGGGGCTTTCTTCCGCAGAACGAGCACCCGTTCGCTTACGAGCTCTTCCACTTTCTCTCGCGCGCGTTCATCTCGCTCATCAAAGGGCTCGTCGTTCCCCTCATCGTCTCCACGGTGATCGTCGGCGTCGCGCAAACGCGTGATCTCAAGGCCGTGCGCCGTCTCGGCTGGAAGGCGATCGTCTACTTCGAGATCGTGACGACGCTCGCTCTGGCGCTTGGGCTCATCGTCGCCAATGTCGTCCGTCCCGGGGATGGCCTCCCCTTGGATCTGAACGCGAAGTCCGATGCGATTCCGCTGCATCCGCCGAGCGGATGGGATCTCGCGCTGCACGCCTTTCCTTCGAACCTCGCGAAGCACGCCGTCGAGGGCGATCTCCTTCCGATCGTCGTCTTCTCGATCATGTTCGGTCTCGCGCTCGTGCAACTTGGCGATCGCGGAACGAAGATCATCGAAGGCATCGATGTCGTCGCGCAGGCGATGTTCCGTTACACGGGTTACGTGATGAAGCTCACGCCACTCGGCGTCTTCGGCGCCATGGCTTACAACATGAGTCACATGGCCGCGGGGCACGAGGTCGGCGGCGTCATGCTGCGCGGGTGGTCGGCCGTTTTTTACTTGCTCGGCCGCTACGCGAAGCTCGTGGGGAGCCTCTACGGCTCCTTGTTCTTGCTCGTCGGTCTCGTCTTCGTCCCGATTCTTCTTCTCCTCGGGATTCGCGCGATCTCGTTTTTTCGAGCGATCCGCACGCCCATTTTGACGGCCTACACGACGGCGTCGAGTGAAGCCGCCCTGCCACGTCTTCTCGAGGATCTGACGGCGTTCGGCGTTCCGAAACGCATTGCGAGCTTCGTCGTTCCCGCAGGTTACTCGTTCAATCTCGACGGCTCGACGCTCTACCTCGTTCTTGCGAGTCTCACGATCGCGCAAGCGGCCCACATCGAGATGTCCCTTGGACGACAAATCGCGATGATGCTGACGTTCATGCTCACGTCGAAGGGTGTCGCGGGGGTTCCGCGGGCAACGCTCGTGATCATCGCGGGGACGAGCGCAGGCTTCGGTCTCCCCGGCGAAGCGGGCGTGATGATGATTCTCGCCGTCGACGAAATCATGGACATGGCGCGTTCTGCGATCAACGTGACCGGCAATGCGCTCGCGGCGGTCGTCGTCGCCAAGTGGGAGCATTCGTTTCCCGAGGTCCGTGAAGGCGCTTCTTCCGAAGCACCCGCCGACGTCGCAAAAGACGTGGTAATCGTGCGGCAATGACGCTTCTCGGCGCCTCCGACATCACGAAAGCCTACGGCGAGCGCACGCTCCTCGACCGCATCTCGCTCACGATCGAAGAAGGGGAGCGCATCGGCGTCATCGGCCGCAATGGCGCAGGGAAGAGCACGCTCGCGCGCATCCTTGCGGGCCTCGAGACCCCCGACGTCGGCTCGATCTCGGTGAAGCGCGGCGCGCGCGTCATGTACCTCGAGCAAGAGCCATACGTCGATCCGCAGAAAACAGCTCGCAAGGTCGCCGAAGAGGGACTCGGGGCGTGGACCGAGGCGAAGGAGCGTCATGATCTCGCGACGAAGGCACTCGAGTCGGGCGAGGGCGATCTCGAGAAGCATCTCGACGCGCAACTTCGCGCGGCGCAAGAAGTCGAGCGGCTCGGCGGATGGGAGCGCTCGCATCTCATCGAGCGCGTGCTCAGTCACCTCGGCATCGAAAATCCCGATCAGCTCGCAGGCACGATGAGCGGCGGACAACAGCGGCGCGTTGCGATCGCGCGCCTGCTCGCCTACGCGCCCGATCTCATGATTCTCGACGAGCCGACGAACCATCTCGACGCGTCGAGCATCGACTGGCTCGAGCGCTTTCTCGTCGACGAATACAAGGGAGGCGTCGTGATGGTGACACACGATCGCTATCTCCTCGATTCCGTCGTCGATCGCACGCTCGAGGTCGAGAACGGCGGCGTTTACTCATATGAGGGCGGTTACGAGTCGTTTCTCTATCGCAAAGCCGAGCGGCTCGAGCACGAAGAGCGCACCGAGAAGAACCGCCAAAACTTCCTGCGTAAAGAGCTCGAGTGGCTGAGCCGCCAGCCGAAGGCGCGCTCGACGAAGCAAAAGGCACGCATTCGTCGCGCCGAGACCGCGCGTGACGACGTTCCCCAAGGGCGCATCGGTCAAGTCGAGCTCTCGGCGTCGGCCGGCGAGACGGGCAAAACCGTGCTCGAGATCCGAAAGCTCGATCTCGCGATCGGCGGGCAGACGCTCATCAAGAACTTGGATCTCACGGTGATGAGCGGCGAGCGTCTCGGCGTGCTCGGCCCGAACGGCTGCGGAAAATCTACGCTACTGCGCGCGATCACCGGCGAGCTCCCACCCGCGCGCGGCGAAATCATCGTCGGAAAACGCGTGCGCCTTGGCTACCTCGACCAGAAGCGTGAAGAGCTCGACGAGAACGCCTCCGTCTATGAAACGGTCGCAGATGCCGTCCCGCTCGCGGCCGACGGTAAAGAGCGCATCGATCCGCGCTCTTATCTCGAGCGCTTTCTGTTCGACCCCCAAGCACAGCGAAAGAAGGTGGCGGCACTTTCTGGCGGCGAGCGCGCACGTCTCTCGCTCGCGCGTCTTCTCGCGAGCTCCGCGAACCTCCTTCTTCTCGACGAGCCTTCCAACGATCTCGATATCGACACCCTGAGCGCCCTCGAGGACTTTCTCACCTCGTGGGAGGGCTCGGTCATCGTCGTCACGCACGATCGCTATCTTCTCGATCGCGTCACGACCGGCATCTTGTCGTTCGAAGGCGATGGCAAGGTCGTGCGCTATGCGGGCGCCTATCAAGCCTTCGCGTCGACCAAAGAGCGCGAGCTCGAGACGAAGCGACTCGAAAAAGCGGCGGCTGCAAAACCGGCGAGCCTCCCGCCGAAGAAAACCGAGAAGAGCGGCATTTCCAAGAACGAACAGCGCGTGCTCGACGAGCTTCCGCAGAAGATCGACGAGGCCGAGAAGGTCGTCGCGGCGATCGAGGTCGAGCTATCCGATCCGGCGCTCTACGTGCTCGCGGCCGACGACCGAAAAGCCAAAGAGATCCGCGATCGCTTGGAGAAGGCGAAAGCCGAAAGCGCGCGTCTCATGGAAAAGTGGGAAGATCTCGAGAGCCGACGCTGAGCATCGGGCGCGCGTCCCATGAGCGGACGCTGCGAGCAAAAAAAAGGGCCCTGCTTTCACAGGGCCTTTTCGTTCCGGGTAGTGGGCGAAGACGGACTTGAACCGTCAGCCAACGGATTAAGAGTCCGCTGCTCTACCAATTGAGCTATTCGCCCGGAAGGGCCAACCACTTACCCGCGAGCGCGGAGCACGTCAAGACCCACCTCGTCGTTTGCGCGCGGGCGAAAATTAACCGCGAGGAATGAGGCGCGAAACGCATCTCAGCGCGGGGTCGCCGTCGCGAGTGTTGCGAGCTTCAGCGTTGCCGCGCAATCGGCGCTGGGCTTGCGCGTCGTCGCATTCGTGGGGCCGGCGAGAATGACGATTTCGTCGTCGCGGAGCACACGCACGGCAAGGTTGCCGCCGGGTCCTTCGAAACACCCCTTCGCGCCCAGCCACTTCTTTTGCGCCCACGCAGCGGAGAGCGCCTTTTCGAGCTTCTTGGCGGGAGCGCCCTTCGCGCTGTCGAATCGGAGTTGCCACGTGAGAAACACCTCGTCTCCACGCTTCACGTATTCGGTGTGGTCGCCGCCCCAGCCCACGGCAAAAGCGGGTCCGTCTTTCGTGCCGATCCACTCTTCGAGAGCGATGCGCAAGCTCAGCTCCCCGCCCGAGTCTTCGTCTTCGACCGTGAAGTCGGACGGCGGCACGTACTTCGCGACGCCGAGGGCGGGCTCGTGCTTTTTCCATTTCTCGGGATGCAGAATCTGCTCCGTCGTCATCGGCGGATTCTTCCAAGCCTCGTCGACGAGCGCGAACCCTCCCTGACGACGAAGGGCGTGAACGAACTCCGTGCCGAAGCTGTAGGGCGCCACGAGCGAGCGTTTCATCGCGGGAGGCGCACTCGCCCCCGGTCCCGTAGAAAGCCCGGCTTCGACGAGTTTCGGGAAAACCCCGGGGGGCATTTCGAGCGCTTTTCCTGCGCCGAACATCACGTCGAACATCGCGCTCATGGCATCGCCTTCGGCGAGGCACGATGTCGCGAGGGAGCGATCCGACTGCCCTGCCGTATATTTCGAGCGCGCGCCGAGATCGAAGTGCTGATCCTGAAGTGCGTGAACGAGCTCGTGTGCAAGCGTCGCTGCGGCGTCCTTTTCGCCGAGATCACTTGCAAGATACATGTGTTTGTCTGCGGGCTCGTAGTACCCGGCGATTTGCGCTTCGAGGAGTGCGAACGTCTCTTTCTCGTAGTCGAGATCTTGCGGAATCAACGCGAGGAGCTTCATCACGGAACCTTCGCGATCGATGGCGACACGCGGAATCTCGCGACCGACATGCTCTTTGATTTGCGAGATGATCGTTTTACGCGAGATGGTCGCGGAGACGACCTCACCCGTTGCTTCGAGCTCGCGTCGCGCGGCGACCTTCTTCAGCATCGACCGGACGAGCTTTGCATCCTTCGCGGTGTCCGCCGGAGGTTCGGCGACAGCCGCGTCGAAGGGCGCTGTCATCGGCAATCCCGCGTCGACCGGATTCGCCTGCGGAGGCGCCTGTGACGTCTGTTGCTCGCTGCTGCCACTCGCGCAAGCCGAGAGCGCCATCATCGGCAAAAGCCTTCGCCACGCCGAAGAAAACCGCATCCGTCGTTGCATGAAGGTCGTCTCTCTCTTTTCCGTTCGGGCGGTCAACCGCGAAGCACGCGAATCGCGTCGGCGTAGTTCTTCTCGCGAAACACCGCGTTGCCTGCGACGAGCACGTCGGCGCCGGCTTCGAGGACGCGCGGAGCCGTGTCTTTCGTTACGCCACCGTCGACCTCGATGAGCACCGTGTGTCCGGAGTCGTCGATCATTTTCCGAATCGCGCGAATCTTCGGAAGCACGCTTTCCAAGAAGGCTTGTCCGCCGAAGCCAGGATTCACGCTCATGACGAGCACGAGGTCGATGTCGCCGAGGACATAGCGGATCGTCTCCTCGGAGGTCGCGGGGTTCAACACGACGCCCGCTTTTTTTCCGAGCGAACGAATGTGAGCGAGAGTTCGTTGAAGATGCACGGACGCTTCGACGTGCACCGAAAGGCGATCGGCGCCCGCTTCGGAGAATGCGTCGAGATAGCGATCGGCGTTCTCGATCATGAGGTGAACGTCGAGCGGCAGCTTCGTCGCCTTACGCACGGCTTGAACGACGACAGGACCAATCGTCAGGTTGGGAACGAAGTGTCCGTCCATCACGTCCACGTGGACCCAGTCCGCGCCGGCACCTTCGATCGCCGCGACCTCTTCTGCGAGGCGACCGAAATCCGAAGACAAGATCGAGGGAGCAATGAGTGGTCGCTTCAAGCGAGTCGAGTCTAGTACCTCGATTCTTTCGAATCGAGATCCAACAAACAAAGCAGGCGAGATTCAAAGCACAGGGCTTTCAGTGGCGCGCCTTCGCTCGCGTTGCCCGCTGCAACGTCGACCGATTCGCCGATCACGGCTTTTTGGGGCGCCGCGACCGTGCGCTTTCGCGATAAACTCCGGCGCATGCAGACACGCAGGATCACGAAAGGTGACTTCGACCAGATCGTCAGCGTGATCGATCGATGGTGGGGCGCTCCCGCGGGTACGCTCGCACATCCGATCTTCTTCTACGAGCTTGGGCAGCATGCGCTCGTGGCCGAAGAAAACGGTTCGATGGTCGGCTTTCTCCTCGGCTTCATCACGCCCGAGCTCCCGCCGACCGGCTACGTTCACCTCGTTGGAATTCATCCGGAGCAGCGCCGCCACGGCGTGGGGCGCCTTCTCTACGAAGCGTTCACGCGCGAATGCGTGAGCGCAGGGTGCGCGATGATGAAGGCGATCGCGCCCATGGGCAACGAAGGCTCGGCGCGTTTTCATGCGGGCGTCGGCTGGAACGTCGAAGAAGTGCAAGACTACGCAGGCCCGGGACGCGCGCGTCTCGTGTTCACCCGCTCTCTCGCGAAAGGTGTTTCATGACTCTGACGGCGACGGATCTCGCACAGGCTTTCATCTTCTCCGATCTGCCGGAAGCGGCGCTCACGAAGCTCGCGACGCGAATCGAAGAATCGGCGCTCGCACCTGGAGCCGTGGTTTTTCGCGAGGGCGATGCAGGCTCGGATCTCTTCGTCGTCCTCGACGGCGAGGTCGAAGTCGGCAAGAAGAGCCGATCCGGTCGTGAAACACGCATCGCCATCTTGGGTCCTGGAGACAGCTTCGGCGAGATGTCGATGATCGAATCGGCGTCTCGTTCGGCAACCGTTCGCACGCTCGGTCCAACGCGCCTCGCGCGCGTCTCGATTGCGCTCATCGAAGAGATGGCGGCCGAATCACCGACTGCATACGCCTTGCTCCTTCGCGCGGTCGCACGAAATCTCGCGCGCCGTCTTCGCACGACCGATGGCGTCCTCGCCGACATCGCAGCGAACGTCTACGCTCACTATCCGGGCACGGGCACTCGCTGAACCCTGATAGTCCGCTGAGCAGGTGAGCGATCCGTTCGCTCGGAGCTCATCGCCCTATCTCGCGTTCAGCCGCCGTCGTCGGGCGCATCGGAAGGCGCGTCGATCGAAGCGTCTCCCGGCTCGGCGTCTTCACCTTCGGCGGCATCGTTCGAGATCCCCGCGTCACGCACCTGAGCATCGGACACTCCGGGGGCGCTGCCGTCATCATCGGCCATAGATGCACCCGAGTCGTTCGCTTTGCCCGCGTCGCTCGTATTGTTGCCTTCGAGCTCTGGCGGAATCGGTTGCGGGTTGAGAACGCAAGCAACCGCCGCTCCGAAGAACAGAGCCGACAAGAGCTGAAGCTTCGAGATTTTCATTTCACGGTTCCGTCTACGGGGATGTTTCCGTCCGTGATGGGTGGCGGTACACAGCCGTCCGCGCCGCCGTCGCTCGCTCCATCGCCGCCATCGCCAGAATCAGAAGCGCCGGCGTCCTTCGCTGCCCCTTCATCGTCTCCGCGATCGGGATCCGTCGCAGGCGCCGGGTCGTCCCCGCCGGGTGGAATCGGCTGCGGGTTCAAGCTGCACCCAACCGCCACCGCCGAAAGCAGCGCGACGACGACCGTGAGGAGGAGGAGAGTTTTACGTCTGGGCATGTGCAGCTCGGATCGTGACGAGGTTAAGTTTGCATGGTTAGTGCCACCGGGGCAACGCACGAAATGATGAACGTTTTTGAAATCTGCACGCTTTGACTTGGCACACGTCGGCACAGTCCCTGGTCCGCGTGTCTCCCTGTACGAAGACTCAGCGCTTGAGCGATCGCGGTTCCCCTCGCCCACCCGCACACAAAAGGAAAACGGCGAGCTCTCTTTCGAGAACCCGCCGTCCGTCGAGCGTCAGAGATTCAGTTCACTTCGAAAAGCGACTCGATCTCCGAGCGAACGTTCTCTTCCGTCTGGTCACGCGCCGTCGCGATTTCCTTGACGATGAGGTTGCGCGCTTGCTCGAGCATCTTCTTTTCGCCGTGCGAAAGGGGCTTCTCGAGCTTCAAGCGATAGAGGTCGCGCATGACTTCTGCGGCGTCGTAGATCGAGCCCGTCTTGATCTTGTCCATGAAGCCGCGGTAACGGCGGTTCCACGTCTGATTGTCGAATTTGACGGAGCGTTCCTTCAAGATATCGAGCAAATCGCCGATCTCTTCTTCATTGATGATCGCACGGAGCGCGTGCGGGTTCGAAACGGGAACCTTCACCATACGCTTGGGATCCGAGAGGATCTTGAGGACGTAGACCATCTGCTTGGAGCCGGCGATCTCGATTTCCTCGATCTTGATGACTTCCCCCACCCCTTGCGCCGGGTAAACCGCCTTATCGCCAACTTTCAGCTTCATTTCGGTCTGCATGTAAGACTCCTTGACTAGATGTGCTTTGGGGAAGAAACAGAAACAGTGCTTTGGGGGAACGAACAGTGAAGTTCAGACAAAAGATTTCGGGGGCCACCCATGGGGCGACCGTGTTTCGCGGCTCGCGCGAACTTTCTTTTCTCGGCCGAAGGGCTTATGTCCTCAGCCTAAGGAGTCGCTGACGGCAAATCTCTTAGAGATTCGCAAGGCCAGAACTCCAGCGATGCCGACTCTACTCGTCGCACTCGCGGTTGTCAAAGGGTTTTGTAACTTTTTTGACCTTGGCGGAAGGCCTTTGGGTACACACACAATGTAGCATGGGGTGGTTCGCGCGCAAGTCGCGCTGCGACATTCTCTGCAACGTCGGGAAAGTGCGGACAAATCTCGCGAGCTGAGCTTTGGGTCAAACACCCGAAGTTGGCTTTTTCCGCTATTTTCGACGGTATTTTTCGCGGCAAACGTCGCCACGACGTTCAGGGGTGGGATGGAGGGACGAGCCCGAGAGCTCACCGCAGAAACGCTCACCGCAGAAACGACAGTAGAGAGGTGTCGATTCTTTCGAGGGAGTGCTGGACGCGGGGAGGTTGCCAGGGCATGCGCACGGAACTCAGGCGCGCCCCCTCGTTGGGACGGCCGCGACGCCCGATCGCCCGATCCGACTGCCGAGAAAGACGACATCTGCTTCTCGCGTCCGGTGGTGAGCGCGTTCGTGGAAGCGAACCGCGGCGACGTTGTCGCTCTCGATTCGTCGCGCGCGTTCAGAGCTCTCGCGATGCAAGCGCGCGCTCGGCCAGTCCCCAACGTACTCCGCGATCGGACACGGTGAGCTCGCTTGCGTCGAGCGCATCCATCGCCGCGACGACGATCATGGCGCCCGCGACGATCACGTCCGCGCGTCCTGCTTCGAGTCCGACGACGCGCATGCGGTCCTCGAGCGTCATCGTTCTCAGGCGGGCGGCGATCGATCGCACCGTCTCGCGCGGGAGTCGCAGCCCGTGAACGCGCGCGGCCTCGTACGTGGCGAGCTCGAGATGAATCGCCGCGAGCGTGGTGACCGTCCCAGCGACCCCGACGACGCGCTTCGTCGTTGGACGAAGCGGTGTGAAGGTCGTGACGAGATCGGCTGCGAGCGCCGCCGTGGAGAGCGCCGTCGGGGGATCCCCTTCGAGATGCCGCTCCGTGAGACGCACGCTGCCGACATCGAAGCTCACCGCCGACTCGATCCGCGCGTGTCCGTCTTCGCGAACGCCGTGCACGAACTCGGTACTACCGCCGCCCACATCGAAGACGACCATCGGTTCGTCAGGTGACGCGTCGTTCACGCGAAGTCCGCTCGTCGCTCCGAGGAAGGTGAGCTCGGCTTCTTCTTGTCCGCTGATCACTCGCAAATTCGAGCCGCAATCGCGCAGGGCTTGAAAGATGGGTTCCCCCCCCGCCGCGTCGCGCATCGCACTCGTCGCGACGGCATCGACGAGCGTCGCGCCGTTCTCGGAAGCAATCGCGGCGTACGACTTCAGACAGTCGACCGTTGCGGCGACGCGATCCTCTGCGAGTCGTCGCGTCCGGTCGACGCCCCGACCCAGCCGAGTGATGGTTGCCTTCTCGACGACGGGGACGAGCTCACCGCTTTCGGCGCGCTCGGCAACGAGCAGGAGGACGGTGTTGGTTCCGAGATCAATCGTTGCGATTCGCCGGGTCATCGGTCGAGAGACTAGCAGGGGCGCGAACGCGAAGCCGCGAAGCGCGATCGGCGACGTCTCGACGCGGAGCGCGCTTACGCACGTCGGCGTCACGGTGCACGCGTCGACCGATGGTGAGGTGGAGTGGGACAGAAAGGTTGCGGCGCCGACCCCTCCACGTGTCGGCAGCTCGTCGTCGATCGGCGGTCGAGTGAGTCGACGGTCTCGAATCGTTCGTCTCGATCGTCGCTCGTCACTCGTCTTCGCTACTCGCGTGTCGTCATTCACTTGCTCATCGCGAGGGTGCGGTGCGAGGATTAATTCGTTGACGCGATGTACGATTTTTTTTCAAATCGCGATCGAGACGGCGATCATTTTTTCGTCGATGATCATCACGAGTGAGATCACACGATCGCAAATCACCGCAGCAATCAGGCCTACTTTGCGATCGCCCGACACGTGCAGTATGCACCTATCTCAGAAAAAGGAATACCGGCGGGTCAAGTCTTTTTTTGTTGACAGGGTCAAGTATTTGAGTGACTACTAACGTACGTGACCATATAGGTCATGTAACGACAACACCAACTGGAGGATTCCATGGCTGCAAAGAAGACTGCGAAGAAGGCGAAGAAGACGAAGACCACGAAGAAGGCCGCTGGCAAGACGGCGAAGAAGACGACGAAGCGCAAAGCCGCCAAGAAGCCTGCAAAAAAGGCTGCTAAAAAAGGTCCTGCTAGAGCGGCTGCCAAGAAGAAGTCGTCGGGCGGCCGCAAGAGTTCAGGGAAAAAGGCTCCACCGCCGGGGGTTCCCCCGATTTTTGGCGGTCCGAGCGTCTCTAATCGCCACGACGACGGCGAAGAGTAACCTCACGAAATTACCTGCAGCCCTCTGGGTGATGTAGGTCACGAAGGCGTCGGTCCTCACGGACGGCGCCTTTCGTGTTCGTGCCTTTTGAAACCCGCGGTCAGCTGAATAGTTTTCTAAACAGTTTTTCCACAGGGTTCACTTGACGAGGCCGCCTTCCAGCAATGGAATGGCGGCCTTTTCGTTGACCGTGAGGTGGCCAGTTGGAAGGGGCCGGGCGGGCGGCTGGGCTAGCCCTCGAGCGCGCGCTCTTCGGCGTTGATCGCGAGAAAGCGTGAACGCTCTTTTGGCGTCGGGACCATGCACGCGTCCGCTTTTCCAAAAAGGCGATACCGAACCTTGGCGACGAGCGCGTAGAGCGGATCGAGCAACCACGACGGGAGCCATGTCAGCGGCTTGATGAGAGCATAGATGCCGCCGAGCTCGCTGATCGCGAAGAGAGCCGCGCGCGAACGAACGTAGATTTCTTCGCGCGGCGTTTCGAAGTGCGCGACGACTACGACCGTATCGAGTCGACTCGGGTCGATGTTGCGGGGCAGAAGGAGATCGCGCGCGATGTCACTCTGAAGCGGAGCGAACTTGAATCGCTCTTCGCGATCGCGACGAAGGATGAACTTCACCGCGCGATCGCAGAGACCGCAAACGCCGTCGAAAAAGAGAACATGCACGCTCTAGACTCTAGAGCGCGTCGATGTCCAAGAACAGGCGCGCGATGGATGCGGGCGCACGCCTCGTGAGCGTTCGTCAGCGACGCGACTTTTTCTTCGCGGGCGCTTTCTTCGAGGCGGGCTTCTTGGCAGCAGTCTTCTTGGTGGGCGCTTTTTTCGCGACGGCCTTCGTCTTCACTGGCGCCTTCTTAGCGACCGCTTTCTTCGCGGGAGCTTTCTTTGAGGCGGGCTTCTTGGCAGCAGTCTTCTTGGCAGCGGTTTTTTTCGCGACGAACTTCGGCGCGGCTTTCTTCGCGACGGGCTTCGAGGCTGCAGCCTTTTCTGCCGCAGGCTTTTTTGAAGCCTTTTTCGCTCCTGCGCTCTTCGTCTTTGCGCCGCCGTCGCTCGTTCCATGCCCGTTGAGCGGCGGACGCGAAACGCTGTTGCGCTGGCCTTCGCGGTCGCGGAGCGCTTGGCGAACTTTCTTGTCGAGCTCGAAGAAGTCGAACGGCTTGTCGATGTAGAAGTCGGCGCCGTAGAGCGGGCTCGTCATGTGATTGAGATTCTCGTCGATGCCCGTCAGCATGATCACGCCCGTGTGCGCGAAGCGCCCTACGTCGTCACGGATGCGCTTGCAGACTTCCCAGCCGCTCATCTTCGGCATCATGACGTCGAGTACGACGAGGTCGGGCAAAAGGCTGTGGGCGAGGCGCAGAGCCTCTTCGCCATCGGTCGCTTCGACGACGTCGACCTTCGGATCCGTCAATCCTCGGAGGTGCTCGGCGACGAGCGCGAGCATGGAGGATTCATCATCAGCGACGAGCACGAGCGGGTTGGAGGCCATGGCGCGATTCTCATGAGGGAGCGGTGCGCGGTCAAGCGCTGTCGTCGTTCGACCTCACGAAGTTGAGACGCACGTGAAATGTCTCGACACACCCCACGCGACGCGCTCTGTGCGCGGTCACGCGGACGGGGACTGGGCCTCAAAGAAGATCGCGGATGCCCGCTTGTCCGAGAGCATTCACCGCCAGCGCTTCCCAGCCGCGGTTCGCAGCGGGGCTCGCCGGACTCGGGTGCGGCAACACGGCGATCTTCGTCCCCTCGGGAAGCGCTTTTTCGGCTCGATTCGCAGCGTATTGTCCCACGCCGATGACGCACTTCGGTTGGAGAGCGGCAACGAGCGCTTGGAGATGCGCGTCGCACGCGGCTTCGAGCGGTAGCCGTTCGCTTTTGGGCAACTTGTCGGGCGTGAGATTGCGCCCCCCTTCGTCTACGAAAAGGAGCGGGCAGTAGTTCGCAACGAAGGCGCGCTCGAAAAAGGACTTCGGCTCGGGATACTTCGCGCGGATGGCTCCCCAAAGACGTTTTCCGGAGACCTCACTCTTCGTGCACGCGAGGCCGACGATGGGCCGCTTCGGATGCTCGCGCGCTGGTTTTCCAACGGGCGCGTCGATCTTCAGCCAATCCTTGACGATGTTGACCTCGCCGAACGGAATGCCCGTCTGCGCCATCCCGAAAGGGCCCGGATTCATTCCTAGGAGGAGATAGCGCGTGCCGAGATGCGCGTGGCGTTCGATGTACGCCTCGACCATGGCCGACGCGTACTCGAGCGGGTTGTAAACATAGGCGACGGGCGCCGCGAACCGCATCTTCGTCAGCGTCTTCGAGAGCGTGCGCGTCGCGTCGAGGAGCGCTTTCGTATGTGCACCCGTCTTCTGCGCAGTGGCTCGCGTGTTGGGCCTTGGCGCCGCTGTCTTTGATGGCTCCGCCTTCGTAGGAGCGGGCTTGGAAGAAGTCTTCATCGTTCGTGGAAATCCGAGTGAACGATAGTGAGTCGACGGGCTCCATCCAAGATCATCTGCGCCGCTCGCCCTTTTCCTTTCTGTACTGAGTGGCTAGACTCCCGAGCCTCGCGGCCCAACATGTGGACGCACGTCGGCAGGACGAATGGCCAAAGCAAAAAAGTCGAAGGATACCGCCAAAGAGGAAGTGAAACCGCGCGACGACGAAGAGTCGGAGGGCGGCGAAGACGTGCTCGAAGGCGAGATCGAGAACACGGACGACGATCCGGATCTCTCGAAGCTTCCGATTGCGAAGGCCCAGCGCGCTTCGGACGGTCGCGGCACCGTTCGGTACGACGCAATGACGTCGTACCTACGCGAGGTTCAGCGCCATCCGCTGCTCACGCCCGAAGAGACGCACGAGCTCGCCGTGAAGTTCACCGAGACGCAAGATCCGGTGCTTGCGGCCAAGATGGTGACGGCCAACCTGCGCCTCGTCGTGAAAATCGCCTACGAGTATCGCCGCGCCTACAAGAACATCATGGACCTCGTGCAGGAGGGCAACATCGGCCTCATGCAGGCTGTGAAGCGCTACGATCCGTATCGCGGCGTGAAGCTCTCGTCGTATTCGGCGTGGTGGATTCGCGCGTACATCCTGCGCTTCATCCTCAACAACTGGCGTCTCGTGAAGCTCGGGACGACGCAGGCGCAGCGAAAGCTCTTTTTCAATCTACGGAAAAAGAAGGCCGAGCTCGAAGCCATGGGCATCTCGGCGACCCCCGCCGACATCGCGCGTGAGCTGAACGTCACCGAAGACGAAGTCCGCGAAATGGATACGCGCCTCGGCGCGAGCGAGAAATCGCTCGATGCTCCGGTGGGTGGCGAAGGCGACGATCACGGTCTTGCGCGCATCGATCTCATGCCGAGCGCGGTCGCGAGCCCCGAGATTCTGACGGCGGGCGAAGAGCTGCAAACGCTCATGAAGGGGCACCTCGCGGAATTCCGGAAGACCTTGGTCGACAAAGAGAAAGACCTCGCGATCTTCGACGAACGCCTCGTGGCGGAAGAGCCGCTCACCTTGCAAGAGCTCGGTGAACGCTTCCACATCTCGCGCGAGCGCGTGCGCCAGCTCGAACAGCGCATCACTTCGCAGCTCAAGACGTTCCTCGAAGAAAAGATGGGCGACGTTTCGAGCCTGACGGCATGACCCTCTACGTCGTCGCGACGCCTCTCGGAAATCTCGGCGACATCACGCTGCGTGCCATCGACACGCTGAAAAAGTGCACGCTGATCGCCGCAGAGGACACGCGACGCACGGCGCCTTTGCTCATGCATCTCGGCATCGAGAAAAAGCCGCTCGTCTCTTTGCACGCGCACAATGAGGCCGAGAGCTTGCCGAAGGTGCTCGCGCGCCTCGAAGCGGGAGAAGACGTTGCGCTCGTCTCCGATGCCGGAACGCCACTCGTCAGTGATCCGGGCTCGCTCTTGGTCGATGCCTGTATCGAAAAAGGGATTGCGGTCGTTCCGATTCCCGGAGCCAGCGCCGTGCTCACGGCTCTCGTGGGAAGCGGCTTCGGCGGCGGAGGGTTCCACTTTTTCGGATTTCTTCCGCGCTCTGGAAAAGTGCGCAAGGATCGCCTCGAGAGCTTCGGGAGTCTGCCCGAGCCGATCGTGATTTTCGAGGCCGCCAATCGCACGCACGAGACCTTGGTGGAGCTCGCAGCGCTCTATCCGACACGCGCCGTGTGCATTGCGCGCGAGCTCACGAAGATTTACGAAGAGTTCATTCGCGGCACGCTCGGCGAACTGGCGAAAGAAGAGCGCGCGTATCGCGGAGAGGTCGTGATCGTTCTCGGACGCGTTGCGGCGACGACCGAAGAGGTGACGGACGAAACGCTTGCGGCGCGAATCGCTGGTGAGGCTTCTGGAACACGTCCGCTGAACGAGGTCGCTCGCGAGATCGCGCTTTGGTCAGGTCGCAAGAAAAGCGACGTCTACAGCGCGCTTCTCGACGCGCGCAAAAAATAGTGCGCAAAACTACGCGCTAGTAGCCGCGCTCAGTAACCGGCGGAGACGAGTGCTTTGTCGACAGCGACTTGGCTGTAGCCGATCAAAATCGCGCCGCCAATGTCGAGGACGGGAATCGATCCGCCGCGATGATTGGAGGCCTCGAGCTTCTGCGCCATCTCCGATGCACGCGCTGGCTCTTTCTCGATGTCATAGAGAACGAACGGCACGCCGATGCTCTTCAGGTAATCGGCCGCTTGATGGCACGGCTTGCACCAGCTTGCGCCGTAGATGATGACCTTGGGCGGAGCCGTGGGAATCTTCTGATTGTGCTCCGGACGCGCGACCCCCGCCTCTTGCTCGGCCGTTCCGAGCGTCGGTCCGTGCGCCGAGCGCCGTGATTCGGCGAGGGCTTCGAACTCACGCTTGGGGACGCGGCGAATCGCATAGGTGCCATCGGCCTGCTTCGTCCGCAGATCGACGACGGAGATCGCGTCGGCCGACCCTTCTTCTTGCTCGGGAACGATCACGCGAACGAGCGCACGGCTCGCTTCGGGAACGGCTCCCGCTTTGGTCTCGGTGTGCGCATCGCCTTTTTCGTCGATCCAAATGAAGAGGACCCCGATGCTGTCGTCCGTAACGGCGACGGCCTTCTGTTCGCCCTCTTTCTTCTTCGTCGAGCACGCGAGAAGAAGGGACCCGAAAACGAACGCACGCCGATTCATGACTGCCGCGGAGTTTCGTCCATTCTCGGACGAAAGTCTCTAGCGGAGTGCGTGGGGGTCACGGCTGGACGATACGGCCTTGAAAGAGGATTTCGCCCGTGGGGATGTCGCGGATGAAGATGAGGTAGGGGTGATCGACATTCATCGGTATCGGCGTCGGCCCAATTTCTTCGCTGACGAGATCCGATCCCACGATCGCCGTTGCCGCAACGGCTTCAGTGCCCTTCTCATCGAGCTTCAATTTTGCCTGGTGGTAGACGTTGTCGATGACGAGCGCTCCGCTCTTCGTCATCTTCGAGAAATCGGCCGCATCTTCGTGAAAGACCGACGCGAGACCGAGCGCGCTCAGCTCGTTCTTGAGTGAAAGCGTTGCTCCTTCGATCGTGAGCTTCGGCATCGTGAGAATCACCGGGGCCGGGCTTTCGTTGGCGAAGAGGTCTCGCAGCGCCGCTGCATCGAGCCTCGCTTCGAAAGCGGAGAGATCCTTCGGAAGGATGGCGACGAGCTCGATCTTCTCTCCCTCGTATGGCACCGACACGACCTCGGCCTCGTCGGTCTTGAGATAGCGATACTTGGATTCGTGGGTCACGGCGGGAACGGTCTTCACACCCGCTGGGCCGTTGAAGGGCATCGTCGTCACCGCGAACTCTTCCTTCCAAGCGGCGTTGAAAAAAACGGCATTCACGAGAACGAAACGCGAGTCGTCGCTCAGCGATCGTTCGGGGAGCAGGTCGAGAATGCGCTCCTCGGTGTGCTCCGCGGTCCACGCATTGATGGTCTTTCGACTTCCTTCGAAGTCGGCCTTGAAGTCGACGAGGTTGATTCCGGCGCCGTAGTTCTTCGCGAGCACGTCGAGATAGGGCGTCTCCCACGACCAGCTCTTCTCGCCCCAAAACGAGTTCTCGACGGTGAGACGAAACCCCTTCCCGTCGCTCCCTTGTCCGCCCGATATTGCGCGCGATTCGAGATTCAGCCCGATACTGTTTCGCGTCGCATGGAACGCGTCGTCCGCGAGCGAGATCCCGAAGGTCTTTGCGAGGTCGGTTTTCGACGTACCGCTCGCGCCGCCGTAGAGCATGCCGAACGCCACGGCGATGCTGTGCGGTGAGAAGAAGCTATTGCCATCCGACGATGCGATGTCCGCGCGTCGACCGAGCGCGAGTCCGAAGGCGATATCGCCATCGACGACGCTGCGGAGAGACGCAGGATCCGTCGCTGGGTTCGGATCACGCGACAGCGCTGAGCGCGCGACCTCGACCTGCGTCGTCGAGGCTTCATCGCTGCACCCGCCGAGCGCGAGTGGCAAAAGTGCGAGTGCGGCTCGTTCGAAAAATGCGCTCTTCCCCATGAATTCCCCCTTCTCGATCCTACTCCGAATAGCTCGGCGAGACGATGCGGCCTTGGAAGAGGATTTCGCCCGTCGGGACGTCGCGGATGAAGAAGAGATACGGGCGGTTCAGATTCACGACGACGGGGTCGAGAATCGCGGAGGTTTCTCGCGCGGTGATCGCCGTGGCCGCCGCGGCTTCCGTGCCCTTCTCGTTCAGCTTCACGAACGCTTGGTGATAGACGTCGTCGATTTGGAGTTTCGCGGACGCGGTGATCGGGCTGAAGTCGGCCTCGGCTCCGAAAATCGACGCGAGACCGAGCGCCGAGAGCTGCTCTTTCAGGCTGATCGTCGCGCCTTCGATCTTGAGCTTCGGCATCGTGAGGCTGACCGCCCCCGGCGTGAGCGAAGCGAAAAGAGAGTGGAGCGTCGTGCCATCGAGCGCGCCTTCGTAGGCTGCGATGTCTTTCGGCAAAAGTGCGACGAACTCGACTTGCGAGCCTTCGTAAGGAACCGCGACGACCTCGTCTCCATTGGCATTCTTCGAGTACCGGAAGGAGCCCGTGTTCGTGATCGCCGGAACGTTCGACGTAAGCCCTGCGTTCGTGAAGTCCATGTTCGTCGGGATGAACTGTTCGACCCACGCGGCATTGAAATAGACCGTGTTCACGAGGACGAAGCGCGTCGAGCTGTCGAGCGATCCTTCGGGGAGAAGCTCCTTGATGCGACCTTCCGTGTTCGTTTCCGTCCAACTGTTGATGAGATGACGGCCCTTCTCGAAGTCGGCGACGAAATCGTTCAAGTAGATGCCCGCGCCGTAGTTCTTTCCGAGCACGTCGAGATAGCCCGCGCCCCACGTGAAGGTCTTCTCGCCCCAAAACGAATTGTTGAGCGCGAGACGGAAGCCTTTGCCGTCCGTTCCTTTGCCCGCCGCATTCGCTCGCGACTCGAGCGCGAGGGCGAGCTTGTTGCGCGCCGCATGAAAGGCGGCGTTGTTGTCCGCGAAGTGGAACGTTTTCGCGATGTCGATCTGGCTCTGCGTTGCCGCGCCGCCGTAGAGCATCGCGAACGCAGACGATACGCTGTGAGGTGAGAAGAAGAGATTCTTCGATGCGTCTTTGAGAACGAGCTGCTTGTGAAGATCGGCAGCGAACGCTTCATCGCTGATGACGGCGCTCGTGAGCGCGGCGTCGTCGGCAGCGGGATTCCTCTCACGGGTGAGCGACGACTTGGCGACCTCGACCTTCACTCCTTCGGACGGATCCGAATCACCGCATGCCACGAGCGCGAGGGAAACGGCGGCAGCGAGAGCGAACGGCGAAGTGACGAGGGGAGAAGCGTGGCGGATCATCATGGCGCCCATCATGCAGGCTGCGTACCAGCTGGCTGCGGAAAGAAGCGCGATGAGTTTCAGGATCTTAGCGCACGAAAGGCGAGGCTGAGCTTGAGCCAACGTGTGCCATCAGGGCTTTTCGATCAGGCCCCTCCGCCTTTGGAGCGCTCGTCACGTGGAGGGCTTGATCTCCCACACCTTGGCGCCGCGAAAGACGCGCGTGAGATCGGCGTCGATGTGACCGTCTTTGACGCTGAAGTCGAGGATGTCGAGCGCCTTTTCGATGGGAACGGCCTTCTTGTAGGGGCGATCGCTCGCCGTCAGCGCGTCGAAGATGTCGGCGATCGTCATCATCTTCGACTGCACGGGAATGTCCGCGCCGGGCATGCGATTCGGATAGCCCGTCCCGTCGAGCTTCTCGTGGTGCGAACCCGCGATGCGGGGGACGCCGCGCAACGTTTTACCCCACGGAATCTTCGACAAGAAACGATACGTGTGGGTTACATGCGATCGAATTTCGTCGATCTCTTTGGTCGTGAGAGATCCGCGAAGAATACGAAGCGCTTCGAATTCACCTGGCTGGAGCAACGGGTGGGGTTGTCCCAAGCGATCGACGTATGTTTGACCCGCAAGCTTCTCGAGCTTTTCGAAATCTCCTCCCGCGAGCACCGTGGGCTCGTTGGCCGAGAGCACCGAAGAGAAGAACACGTCGAGCTCGGCGGTTTGTTCGACATAGTGACGCTCGGCATTCGCTAGATCTTCTTTGCTCGCTCCGGTCTCGATGAGCTTGATGCGCGCTCCGAGGTATTCGGCCTCGAGCGTCCGCGCGACGTAGTCGAAACGAGCGCGAATGAGGTCGAGCTGTTCGTCGAAGAGCTTCTTCGCTTTGACGAGCACGCGCTCACGCACGCCGATCTTACCGAAGTCGTGAAGGAGGCTCGCGTATTCGAGCTCGCGCAGCTCGTCCTTGGTGAAGCGCGTTCCTTTGTAGGGACCACTCGACTCCGCATCGATGACTTGTGCGAGGCCCACCGTGAGATCGGCAACGCGTCGCGAATGTCCGCTCGTCGTCGGATCGCGCGATTCGATCGCGTCGACGCTTGCGCGCACGAAGCCCTCGAAAAGCAGACGAATCTCGTCGTAGAGCGTCGCGTTCTCGAGGGAGACGCCGGCTTGCGCGGCGACCATCTGCAGCATGTTTTGCGCGTGATCGTCGAAGGGGATGACCTCGCGCTCGACATCGTCGCGTGTGACGAGCTTGGCATTCGGATCTTTTTTGCGATTGATGAGCTGGATGACGCCGAGCACTTCTTCGCGTTGCGAGATGAGGGGGACCGTCATCATCGATCGCGTGACGTAGCCGATGCGTTGATCGAAGCTGCGATCGAAGCCGAAGGGCGCGTCGCTCGGGAGGTGATAGACGTCTGGAATCGAGATCGGCTTGCGATTGATGACGCAGCTGCCGGCAATCGACCGATTCGAGATCGGCATCGTGAACTCGCGCGAGTCGAAGCTGACGCTGTCGTTTTGCGTGAGCTTGAAGCGGAGCTTGGCGGAGGTTCCTTCGCCTTCGACGACGTAGATGCTGCCGGCGTCGGCGCTCGTGATGAAGCGGCTTTTTTCGAGAATGACGGCGAGGAGCCGACCGACGTCGCGTTCGGTCGTCATCGCGCGGGCGATGCCGAAGAGCTCCTCGAGCGCCTTCGTTTCGTTCATGGCGCGCGACCCGGAATCCAGCCGCGCTTCGTCGCCAGCGTCTCGAGCGTTTCGCGTCGACGTGCGAGCTCGTCGTTGTCTTTCACGGGAAGAAAGCGCGGATCGTCGCCGTCACGCGGAACGACGAGAAACATCGAGGGGAGCACCGCGGCGATCTCTTGAACGAGTCGCTCGAACTGAACGACGTTCTTTCCTTCGACCTTCTTCGTGACCTTGAACCACGTCCAATCGATCTCGGCCTCGAGCAGCGCCTTGGCTTCGACGAGAAAGGTATTGGTGTTGAACACGTCGACCGTGTTGGGATCGAAGGTCTCGGGGAGCCTGAATTCTTCGAGGATTTGCGCTTTACCGTTCCAGCGAACGGGGATGCCTCCGCGATCGCCCGCTTCCTTTTTGACGACCTCGACGAGCACGCGCTTCTTCGATTCGAGAAGAGCACCGAGAATCGCAGGGTCGGGCGTTGCGCCGAGGTTGTCGACGTTGGAGATGAAGACGTACTCGCCGCCGTCTTCTACGAACTTCTTCAAGAAGAGCGAGCGCCGAAGCGCGTCGACGAGATCACCGTGGCCAGTGGCGCACGTGCTCGCGACGCCATTCGATTCTTTGAAAATCGAGCCTCGTTCGTCGAGACGGAGCCCGAGGCCTTGTTCGAATGTCGTGATGTGCGCGGGCGCGTTCGCCTTCTTCAAAGCGTCGCGAATGGGCGCTTCGGTGGGGGCGCTCGTCATGAGCCAGAGCGGCATCTTCTTGCCGAACTTCCTTTCGAAGGCGGCATTCTCCGCGATGCGAAGATCGAGAAACGACGTGTCGTCGAAGACGTCGACGAGGACCTTCACGACTCCGCCCATGCGCGTCGCCATCCCACCGGCCATCACGACGAGCGCGACTTTGCCTTCACGAAAATAGCGCTCCCCCGCGCGCGTCCACTCGGCGTGCTTGGGGGTGCCCGGCGTGGCAAGCGTTTCGAGATCCGAAGGAACGACGCGTTCGACCGTGCCTTCGACGCGGTTGCCGTCGCTCTTCGAATGCAGCTCCGCCAGCTTGGCAAAGAGCTCGTGATCGAAGCCGCGATCCGAAAGTGTCTTCTTCAAGTCGGCGGGAAGGGCGCTGATTTCATCGAGAAGGGGCATGAGGGAGGGCTCCGAGGAGAAACTTTACTCCCCAAAAAGCGACGGGTTCCGATAATTTCGCGCCTACTTTGGCGCCATTTTGCCTGACTCGCCGCTTCGCCTTCTCGGGTCGGGTCCTTCTCGGAGTGCTCGGCATTGGATGCGCCGCGGCATGTGTCACGAACGTTCGGACCGTGACGCCGCGCAACGAAGCCGCCCCCGCCGAGCTCAAAGAGACGATTCCCGAAGCTCCGAGCGAAACGGCCGTCTGGCGCGCGGGGTACTGGCACTGGACCGGACGCGGATATGCGTGGCGCCGGGGAAGCTGGGAAGAGCCGCCGCCTTCGCCCGCTGACTGAACCGTGCAAACCGCGTGAAACGGGGGCGCGTCCTCTGCCATACTCGGGGCATGCGGCGTCCGGGAACGAAGACAGCGCGTGGCGCGCGATTCTTCCTCGCGGTCTTGTTTGGCGTCTCGAGCATCTCGACGATCGGTTCGGCGCAGCGTCGCGGGCCCGTGTTGCACGAGCCCATCCCCGAGGATCCGGCCGATGACCGACGTGCGCGTGTCGCGAGCGAGCTCACGGGGTTTCGTCAGTCGCCGAATGGGCTCGTCCCAGATACACGCGAGCCCGATGCGCCGATTCCCGAGCCGCGCCTCTCGGGATTCGATCGCCCTTTCACGCCCGATCTCGATACGCGCGCGCCCGACATTCTCGCGGGCGCCAACGTCTTCGAGCCGTCGATTAGCCCGTACGAGCGCGTCTCCGCTTTCGACACCGTGCTTTCCGACTTCACGCTCGGCGTCGAGAACCCGGTAACGCATCCCGTGACGAAAGCGCCGCCCTTGCCCGGCACCGATACGTTTCGCGCACGGCTCGATTTGCGCGTGGTTCGCGATCAGCCGATTCGCATTCCCAGCGTCATTGCCGGCTCCAAGGTCGTCGATTCGAACGTGACCATCGACGGACATGCCGTCGTTCATCGCATCGAGAGCGACGGCGCCGAAAACTGGTTTCTCACTTCGCGAGAAAGTGGAATGGCGCGCATTCGCCTTTCGATCGCGGCTCCGCGGGCGGCGTTCGGCGGTCCTTTCGGCAATCCGGAGTGGGGCGTGCTTCCACACATTCGCGAGCTCCCCGACACCCCGAAACGCTCGGCCGCTTCCGTCCTCCTCCGCCTCGGAATTTCGCAGCGCGATCTTTCTCCGGCGCAAGCCGTCGAGCGGCTCACCAAGTACTTCCGAGAGTTTCGCGAGTCGAACGATCGCCCTGAAATGCAGGGAGATCCGTATCGAACGATCGCGCTGTCGAAGAAGGGCGTGTGCCGTCATCGCGCCTACGCGTTTCTCGTGACCGCTACGGCACTCGGTCTCCCCACGCGCCTCTTGATGAATGGCGAGCACGCTTGGGTCGAAGTGCACAACGGCACGCTCTACAAGCGAATCGATCTCGGGGGCGGCGGCACGATCATCAATCCCGAGACCGCCGACATCGCGACCTACCGCGATCCCGTGGATCCCTTCGCCTGGCCCGAAGGCTCGAGCTCGGGGCGAAACACGATGCAGAAACGCGCGCAGGGGCAGGGCGGAAACGGCGGCACGAACGGAAAAGGACCGAACGGCACATCGAGCGCACTCGCGTCATCGAGCGCTCGTCCCTTTTCGTCTGACGTTTCGCCCGATCCCATGCAAGACACGACGGGACCGCGCGCGGCCATCACCTTGAGCTCTGCGCAGAAAGAAGTTCTTCGGGGGACGACCCTCGAAGTCTCGGGCGACGTTCGGGCCGGCGATCACGCGTGCCCGTTCGTCGGTGTCGATCTCGTGCTCACTCCGAACACTGGATCTTTGCGCGGCGTCGCACTCGGTGCTCTCCCCACGGACGCGCAGGGACACTTCGCGGGAACGCTTTCGGTTCCGACCTCGATCTCGCTCGGCGAATACCGCCTCGTCGCAAAGACGCGCGGCGGGAAAGACTGCGGGCGCGGAGAGTCGCCATGAGCGGCGCCTTCATTCCTTTTCTCTACGAGCTCCGCGCGCAAAAAGTGAAGGTCGGCGCGCAAGAGGCGCTCTCGCTCGCGGCAGCGCTGATTCGCGGTCTCCACGACAACTCGCTCGACGGCTTCTATTACGTCGCCCGCGCGATTTGCGCGCATCGCGAGGCCGATCTCGACCCCTTCGATCAGGCGTTTTCGAAGCACTT
>JAHFDV010000470.1 GCA_023248815.1 Myxococcales bacterium | reverse complement strand
ATCGAGAAGCTCTCGGAGCGCCTCGAAGGCATCAAAGTCGGCGACCCCCGCAAAGACGAAGTGACGATGGGTCCCGTCGCGACGAAGGAGCAGCAGAAGAGCGTGCGCGAAGGCATCGCGCTCTTCGAGAAGCACGCGAAGATCGTCTTTGGCGATCGCGAGAAGGTGAACGTCATCACCGATCACCCAGGAAAAGGCTTCTTCCAGAGTCCCGTTCTTTTTCATACGGACTCCCCTTCCCCGAGCGACGCGATGCACGCGCACGAAGTGTTCGGTCCCGTCTCGACGGTCATGAGCTACGACGGTTCGCCCGAAGCTGCGGCTTCGCTCGTCTCGGCGGGCGGCGGTGGTCTCGTCTCGAGCGCGTATTCGGACGACAAAGCATTCTTGAAGAAGCTCGTCCTCGGTATCGCGCCCGATCACGGACGCGTGACGATCGGCTCGACGAAGATCGCAGGGCAGGCGATCCCCCCAGGCCTCGTTCTTCCGACGATGGTGCACGGCGGTCCGGGACGCGCGGGCGGCGGCGAAGAGCTCGGCGGAAAGCGCGGCCTCTCGTTCTACATGCAGCGTACCGCCCTCCAAGGGGATCGCGCGCTGCTGGATCTCATCACGACTTAACGAGTCTTTCCGCGGACCGCCGCGTCCTGGCAACGAGCGGCGGCCCTCGACTCGCGAAACTTCCCGTAATTTCAGCACAAAGCACCGAGCTCTGCTTGACGCGGGCTGGCGAGTTTCTTATACCGCCACCGCAATGGAGTTTGCTGAGCAGCGCGAGGGAATTCGGTCGTCTTCGAAGGGCGCCCTCGCCGACTACTTCGCGCTGACGAAGTTCCGCATCACCGCGAACGTGCTCCTCACGGCGGCTGGCGGAGCATGGCTTGCCCCGGGGTCGCTGAAGGGCTCGACCTGGTTTTTCCTTCTTCTCGGGTCGGCGCTCATCGTCTCCGGCGCCAACGCGCTCAACATGTACATCGAGCGCGACATCGACGGCCGCATGGCGCGTACGAAGAACCGTCCGCTTCCCGCGAAGCGCCTCGAGCCGCGCGCCGTCCTCGCCTTCGGCGTCATCCTGTCGGCTCTCGCCGTTCCCGCCCTCGCAATCGGCGTGAACGCGACGACCGCCCTTCTCGCGGTGCTCGCCAACGTCAGCTACGTGCTCGCCTACACGCCGATGAAGCAGCGTTCGCATGTTGCCCTTCTCGTCGGCGCAGTGCCGGGCGCCATCCCGCCGCTGATGGGTTGGACCGCGCAAACGGGTCGCATCGATCCGGGCGGGCTCGCGCTCTTCGGGATCATGTTCTTCTGGCAGATCCCGCACTTTCTCGCGATCTCGCTCTTCCGCCAGGAGGACTACAAGAACGCCGGCCTCATCGTGATGCCGAACGTGCTCGGAGTTCCCGCGACGAAGCGCGCGATGATGAACTACACGGCGGCGCTTCTCGTCTGCTCGCTCTTCGTCGTCCCGCTCGGCGTCGTTGGTCCCGCGTATCTCGCCGGTGCGGCCCTTCTCGGCATCGCGCTCTTCGCCTACTCGACGCTCGGCATCATTCGTGGTGACGTGACGAAGGAAGCGACCAACAAGTGGGCCCGCCGCTTCTTCTTCGGAACGATCTTCTACGTCTGTGCATTGTTCGGTCTGTTTGCGGTGGGCCACACTTCCTAAAGCCTCGAACCGACACCTAGGCGGACTGCCTACCTCGTCGAGGACGTTTCTCATTTCACGAGAAGCGTCTATCTTCCTGCGACCCCATGGCGAAGCCCATTTCCCTCCCGAATGACGCCTCGATAGGCGATTCCGAGGAAAAAGGCGGGGAATCGGCGCCCCCGGTGAATGCCGTGGACCCGCGCACGTCCATCTTGAAGAAGGCCCGTCAGGAAGAAGCGGAACAAGACCGCCTACTTATCGAGCGGGCACAAGGAGGTGACACGGTAGCGTTTCGGAACTTGGTGGAGCGGCATCAGCGAAGAGCCTTCGCGATCGCCTTTTCCCTCGTCCGCGACGACAACGACGCCAAGGAGATCGTCCAAGAGGCTTTCGTCCGTGTCTACAAAGGTCTGAAGACCTTCCAAGGCACCTCGAGCTTCTTCACTTGGCTCTACCGCATCATCACCAATCTCAGCATCGACTTGATGCGCAAGCCTGGGTCGCGACTCCAAGGGGAGCTCGACGAGAACCAAGAGGCCTCCGAAGACGCCGCCGAGAGCTCATTTCTCTCGCGGATCGAAGGATCAGATCCGCAAGAAGTCGTCCGCCGCAAAGAGATTGGGAGCGCGCTTCGAACCGCGCTCGATGCTCTACCGAGTTACCACCGAAGTGTGATCCTGATGCGAGAAGTGGAAGGCATGAGTTACGAAGAAATGGCGCAAGCAGCTGGCGTATCGAAGGGGACGATCATGAGTCGTCTTTTTCACGCGCGCCAAAAACTGCAGAAGAGCCTTTCGGAGGTCTACGTGCTGCAGATTGGCCGCGTCCCTGCACCGAGCACTAGTGCCACGGACGGCACGAGCGATGCGCATACCGAAACATTGGGAGATGCGCCCGATTCGGACCACAATTTGAAGACGGGGTCTTCCAACGTGAACGCTCTCTCGAAAAAATTGGCAAAGGAGGAGTTGGGATGAGCCTCTCCGAACAAATGATCATCGACCTTCTCGCTTACGCAGATGGTGAGCTCGAAGGAGATGCAAAAAAACGCATCGAAGCGATCATCGCTCGCGACGAAGAAGCGCGCGCAATCGTCGCATCCGCTTCGCTCCTCAGCGACGCCGTCCAACACGCCGAAGCCGCTCGTCCCGTTTCGAACGTCGCCGACAGCATCGTCGACAACGTCATGTCGCGCGTCGCCAACGAGCGCATTGGATTTCTCGACGCGTCGATGGAGCCGAAGGCGAAACGTCTTCGTCGCGCGGCCCCCGTCGCTGTGCTCTCCACCGTGCTCGCGCTTGCGGCGGGATGGTTCCTCTTCATGCGCGGCCCAGAGGTGATTCCAGGAGGCATCGCGAAAGTCATCGACTCGGCCAACGTCGATGACCGCGATATTTCTACGGGCCCCGAAGGCGTCGAGCTCGAAAGCGCAGACAGTCCCGTGTCCGTCTTTTTGGTCTCGATGCCGAGCGACGATTTGAACAAGAAAGCGGTCTCGAGCGTCGTAGTATGGCTGGGTGGCAGCGACAGCGACAGCCAAGAGGATTCGGAAGAGCATGAAAACAACTAACGCTCGATTCAGCGCCGTCTCCTTCGGCAGTGGCGGTCTTCAGAAGATCGGCCGCGTGTGCGTTCGCCTTGGCGCGGTCGCGGTTCTTGCGATGCTCACGCCACGTGAAGCGAATGCCGAAGAGACGTCCTTCGTGACGATTGGCGAAGAGCTTCAAGCCAACATCACTTCGGCCAATGCTGAAGTCTCGATCATCCATGCGACCGAAGGGCCGACCAAGTTCATCGACCCGCAACTCGGCAACGTGCCGCAGCTCGAGCAGCTCCCTTTCAAGTACAACAACTTCCGCCTTCTCGACAAACGCCCGCTCGTACTCCAAAAGGGCAGCGCCGCGCCAGAGATCAAGCTCGTCAACGGCGGCAGCCTCGTGCTCACGCTGACAGACGTCAAAGACGGGCGGTTCCACGTGAACCTCAATCTCGCCAAGGGCGGGAGCGGCATGAACTTCGTGGCCTCGAACGGCGTCCCCTTCTTCGTTGCTGGGCAGCCCTACAAGGGCGGCGTGCTCGTCATCGGCGTCACCGTACGCAAGTAAGCGTCGTTCGAGCGACCTCGCGAGGCACGAGGCGGCGGCACTCCTCGAGTGTGGCATTCGGCCGCGTTGGCCTACGAGTCATTCATGTCTAGAGTGCCCGGGTGAATTCCGAGCTCGACGCTGATCTCGCGCCTGCGAATGCCGTCAGCGTAGCGCTGCGCTCGGATCGACCAAAGCAGTCGGGCATTCGGCTCATCTCCGGATCGAAGGCGACGTTCGAATCGTGGGAGCGCGCGTTCCGAGAAGCGAAGCACGAAATCCTTTGCGAGATGTACTGGTTCGAGGACGACGCGCTCGGTGCGCCTTTCATCGAGCTCCTATGTGCACGCGCGAAGGAAGGTGTCCAAGTCCGCCTCATCTACGACAGCTTCGGGTCGGCGAATGCCGGGCGCCACGCGTTTCGCCCCATCGTGGAAGCCGGCGGCGAAGTGCGCGAGTTCCACTCGATCTATCCGTGGCGAAGAGGGTTCTCGTTTCGCGGCATCGCGCAGCGCGATCATCGCAAGCTGGTCGTCGTCGACGGAATGGTCGGATTCGTCGGCGGTGTGAACCTCACGAACATCGCGGCTCCCAGAGAGTGGGGAGGAGAAGACTGGCTGGACTACGCCGCGATGGTCACCGGCCGTGCTGCGCATGACCTGAAGGTGCTCTTCTACATGACGTGGGAGCACCTGAATCCGAAGCGCGCGCGCCCGCTCCCGGGGATGGAGAAGAAGAAGGAAGTCGCGATGGACGTCATGAGCGGCGTCACCGTTCGCGCGTCACACGCGATTCGTCGCACGTATCTCGATCGCATTCGCAAGGCGCGCTCCCACATCCTCATCGCCAACGCCTACTTCATTCCCGATCCCTCCGTACGCCGCGCGCTCCGCAAAGCCGCGCGACGCGGCGTCGATGTGCGCATTTTGGTGCCCGAGCACTCCGACGTTCCGCACGCGGCTTTCGCGAGCAAAGGCACGTATCAAGGACTCATGGATGCAGGCGTCCACGTACATCATTGGGTGCGCAATTTTTTGCACTCGAAGGTCGCGGTGATCGATCGCTGGGGAACCGTCGGGAGCTACAACCTCGACTATCAATCCTGGCGCTTCAATCTCGAAGTGAACGTCATGTCGAACGACGATCCGTTCGTCGACGAACTCGAGCGAAGGATGCGAAGCGATCTCGCTCTCTCGAAAGAGATAGACCC
>JAHFDV010000116.1 GCA_023248815.1 Myxococcales bacterium | reverse complement strand
GGTTCGGTTCGAACGAGAAAGCCTCTGCTAGGATCCGCCGAATGAGCGAAACGATTCGAGAAGCGATCGACACCTCCCTCGCCGCGATTACCCCGCGCATCTCCGCTCGGCCGAAGGTGGGCGTCGTGCTCGGAAGCGGGCTCGGAGCCTTCGGTGACACGCTCACCGGACTCGTCAAAATCCCTTACGGAGACATTCCGCATCTCCCTTCGTCCAACGTCGTTGGCCACGCCGGCAACCTCTGTTTCGGCAAGGTGGGGCATGTCGATGTAGTTTGCATGCAAGGTCGGGTGCATCTCTACGAAGGTCATCCGATCCGCTCCGTCGTCCACGGTGTTCGCTTGATGGCGAAGCTCGGCGTCTCGGCCGTTCTTCTCACCAATGCTGCCGGTGGGTTGATCCCGGAGTGGTCGGCGGGCGATCTCATGCTCGTCACGGATCACCTCAATCTGATGGGGCAAAACCCCCTCGTCGGCTCCAACGACGACACGCTCGGTCCGCGCTTTCCAGACATGACGCACGCCTACGACGTCGAGCTCCAAGAGGCGCTTCGCGTCGTCGCCAAGAAGGAATCGATCACGATTCGCGAAGGCGTCTACGCAGGTCTCCTCGGACCCACTTACGAGACGCCCGCCGAAGTGCGCATGCTTCGTTCGCTCGGCGCGCAAGCCGTCGGCATGAGCACCGTGCACGAAGTCATCGCCCTCCGGCACATGGGCATTCGCTGCGGGGCCCTCAGCTGCATCACCAATCTTGCGGCGGGCATCACGAAGAACATTCTCGATCACAAAGAAGTCGAAGAGATCGCGCGACAGAAGCGACAAGAGCTCATCAAGCTGCTCTCCGGCTGGATTCTCAACGCCGTACCTGCTTGAGCGAAAAGAGACCTCTCATGGCCAGTTCCAAAACGAAGTCTTCGCGCACGCCTGCCACGAAGAAGAGCGCCGCAAGAAAAGTCGCCTCCAAGAAAGGCGCGCCAAAGATCGACGCGCGCGTCCTCGATTACCTCGCGGAAGAAGCGAAAGCCGCGCAGGAGAAAGCGTATGCGCCCTATTCGAAGTACAAAGTGGGTGCCGCCGTTCTCACGAAGAGCGGACGCGTCTACCGCGGCGCCAACTTCGAAAACGCGTCGTACGGCGCCTGCATCTGCGCCGAGCGCGGTGCCGTGGGAACGATGGTCGCCGCAGGTGATCGCGAGCCCATTGCGTGCGTCGTCGTGACGAACGGAAAAGAGCCCGCTTCGCCTTGTGGCATTTGTCGGCAGGTGTTCGCGGAGTTTGCAGAAGACATGACGATCCTTCTCGTCGGGCGATCGGCTCGCGGCGAAACGCGCGTCACGACCACGCTGGCGGAGCTTCTTCCCCGCGCGTTCCGCGGCAGCGCGCTTCCCAAATAACGAGCGCGCGGACTACGCGCCCAGCAACGAACGACCCGCGAGGGAAGTCCTCATCCGCCAACGGCACGAAGCGCGCCTTGAATGAACCCTTCGGCCGTTTCGGGAATGCCCCAGTGCTCGATGCGGACCCTTGCCTCGCTCGCAAGACGTGCACGTTCGCTCTCGTTCGAGACTAGCTTGTTCATGATCGCGCCGAGTGCGCGCACGTCGCCCGTGGGGTAGATGCACGAAGGATCGACGAGATCTGGCGCGGAGCCGATCTGATCCGAACAGATCGCGATCATCCCCGAGGCCATTGCTTCGTTGACGACGAGACCCCACGTCTCGAGATCGGACGGCAAGACGAGCACGTCGCTCGCTCCGTAAATTTCGGGGAGTTCGCTTTGGTTTCGGAAGCCGAGAAGTTTTACGCGGTCGCCTGCACCACGCGCACGAATCTCGTTTTCGAGATCGGCTTGCAGATCTCCTGAGCCGACGAAAGCGAGTGTCGCGGTGTCGTCTGCGACGTCGAGAAAGGCGCGCAACGCATCGAAAGGACGCTTTTTTGCGATCAATTTGGCGACGAAGAGAAACACCGTACCTTCTTCACGCAAGCCGAGCTTCTTGCGAACTGCGCTGCGATCCTTTTGCGCGTCGCGTGAGCGCTCTTGGAAAAATGCGTTGTCGACCGTGTAGGGAGCCACGGTGATCTTGTCGGGCGAGACGCCGTACGACTCGTAATAGGCGCTGTTGAGACGGCCGATCGAGAGAAACTGCGCGACGCGATAGAACGCCGCACGGAGATAGATCTCTTTTGCGATCTTCTTTCCGATGCTGCGCCCGAACGTGAGGTTCGACTCTCCGCGAAACATCAGCTTCGTTCGTCCGTGCGGTCCGAGGAGCGCCAAGATCGACGTGAGGTAGTTGTAGCCCTGAATCACGAACGCATCGTGATCGCCCGAGCGCAACACCGAGAAGATGCGCGGGTTGATGAGTCGCTTCGGATCGAGCGTCGGCTGGGGATGCAAGTTGGGCAAGAACTCGTGCGCATAGCCTTCGAGAAGCGGCACGTCGTACTGAATCACTTTCCCGAACTGCACGTCGAGCGTCGGACGAACGCCGTGGTCATGGCAAAAGTAGACGCGCAGATCGACACGCGGGTCCTTCGCGAGCTTTCGAAAGAGCGGCGCCTGATACTGAATCGGATGCGTCGCGAGGACGCCGAGTCGAACCTTCGTCATCGCGAGTTCTTCGGTGGGACCTTGGCTACAGGTGCGAACGGCGGGTCGACGGCGAGCGTTTCAGCTCGGACGACGACGTACGGGGAGCGATTTGCGCAGTTCGAGACGCTCACGGAAGTTCGCGATCGTCTGGCGAATGCCGTCTTCGAGCGTCACCTTCGGCTCGAAGGCGAGAAGCTTGCGCGCGCGATCAATGTTGGGGCAGCGACGCTTGGGATCGTCCGATGGAAGCGCCTTGTGCACGATCGACACGTTGTTTTTCGCTTCGCGCATGACGACCTCGGCGAGCTCGAGCAACGTCGACTCGCGCGGGTTGCCGATGTTCACGGGCCCGTCGAGGTCCGAAGCGAGCGACGCTTGGAAAATGCCTTCGACGAGATCGTTCATGAAGCAGAAAGAACGCGTCTGCTTGCCGTCGCCGTAGACCGTGATCGGGCCACCATCGAGCGTCTGCATGATAAAGTTCGACACGACGCGGCCGTCGTTGAAGGCCATGCGCGGACCGTACGTGTTGAAGATGCGAACGATGCGCACGTCGGCTTTGTGTACGCGACGCGCGTCCATGAGGAACGTCTCGGCGACGCGCTTTCCTTCGTCGTAACAGGCGCGCTCACCGATCGGGTTGACGTTGCCCCAGTAGGTCTCGACCTGCGGATGCTCGAGCGGATCGCCGTACACTTCCGAGGTGCTCGCGTGAATGATGCGGGTTTGATGCTGGCGCGCGTGATCGACGAGGCGCATCGCGCCGAGGGTATTCGTCGTGAGCGTCGCGTAGGGATCGCGCTGGTAGTGAACCGGCGAAGCGGGACACGCGAGGTTGAAGATGACCTCGGCGTAGACTTCGAGCTTCTCGCGAACGTCGCCGATTTCGAGGTGAAAGTGCGGGCTACGTCCGGCCGACTCGAGATTCCCGAGATCGCCCGTCATGAGGTTGTCGAGCCCGACCACCTCGTATCCTTCCGCCAAAAGGCGGTCGACGAGGTGAGAGCCGATGAAGCCTGCGGCTCCGGTGACGAGGACTGTGGGACGAACGGAACCTAAACCCATAAGGGCGCTACGCTAGCTCGGCAGTCTTTCTTTGTCACCACGGAGGGGCCCTGGATCCACCAAAAGTGCATGCGGGAGCGCGAATTCGTAGTTCGCGACGTCCGATCCTCGCTCGACGACGGCCCGCCAATAGCGCTCTCCTTGCGCGAGGAAAAATGCGCGCGCGCGCGGGCTCCGTCTGCGCAGCTCTTCGGCTCCGCGCACTGAGCGAATGACGACGGGTACGAGGCGATCCCAGCGCGAGCTCGGAATCCCGAGATCATCGGCGAGTGAAGGGCCGAGCATGTGTCGCGAGAGCGCCAGGATCATCGGCTTGCGACGCTCGGCGACGCGACGTTCTTCGTCCGTGCGCGCGGCGACGGCGCCGATGTCGAGAATGGCGCGCGTGAGCATGCGTGCGTCGTCGTCGGCTCGGCCCTGCGTGGCCTCGATGTGATGCGCGAGGCGATGGGCATCGGCGAAGGACGCGGGAGCCAGCTCGGGATCGACACCGAGCAGATGCCCGACATAGCGAAAGAGATGGATGTAGTCCTCTGCTTCCTCTTTCGGGACGTTGAAGCCGATCTCACGAACGCCGAGAATGAAGACGTACGAGAAAAGGAGCAGCGTCGCCGCCATGTCATGCTGATTGATGGGGTCACCCCAGAGATCGCGATTCCAGCGCCCCGAGCGCCAAATCAACGAGCGAACGTGCGCGTGCATGAGGCGCACCTTCGCGGCGATGACGTAACCTGGAGCGCCGCGCAGAAGTCCGCCTTTTGCGGCAACCGCCTCGACGAAGCGCGATGTCTCGGCGAGGCGTCGCGGCGCGTGCTCACGAAGGCGTCCTGAAAAGACGAGCGGCTTGTTTCCGCCGGGCGCGGCGTAGCCGTAGATGAGCGATTTGTAACCGAGCACGAGGCCGCCAAAAATTCCCGTGCGGTAAAGCAGCTCGCCCGCGCGATCGATCGTCTTCCAATCGACCCACGCAGGAACGTATTCGGTCGCTGCGAGAAACGCCGTGAGCTCGGTCGGCGCGCCAGCGGGAACCTTCCCCGTCTTCAGCGCTTCGTCGACCGCGGCAAAGCCCTGCCCTTTCGGCAGCTCGTCGAGGCGCGTGACGAGTGCGTCGGCGATGGGATCGACGCGAAAAAGAAAAGGTGCGAGGCGAAGATCGCTCTCGTTGCCTTCGCGGAGGAGAAATCGCGCGGGAATCACGGGACGATCACTCTAGGGCCGTTTTTTCGGTCTGTCGCGGATCGGTGGAAAATCGCGCGCGCATTCACTGACGCGCGCCGACCAACCCCCGCGCTGCTCACGAACGAGCGCCAAAAAGCGCAGTGCCGTTCACGAACGAGCGCCAAATAATGCGGTGCCGATACGAACGAGGGTCGCGCCGTGAGCCACTGCGCGCTCGAGATCATGCGACATTCCCATGGACAGCTCGAGAGCAGGATCGTCGGCATCGCGGATCTCGCGCAGGCGCTGAAACGCGCGCTCGGTTCCTTCGACGTCGTCCGGAGGGAGCGTCATGTAGCCGCGTAACGTCAATCGCTCGGCAAGCGCGATCGCGTCGCGCACTTCTGGGATCTGCGCCTCACGTGCGCCGTGCTCTTTTTCGTCGAGGCCGAAGTTCACGGAAACAAACGCGACAGCATGCCTGTCGGTTGCGCGGAGGGCGGCGTCGAGCGCGCGGGCGGCTCGCGCGCTGTCGATCGCATGAACGGCACTGGCATGGGCAGCAATGACCTTCGCTTTGTTCGTCTGCACGTGCCCGATGAAGTGCCACTCGAGCTCCTCGAGATCCCGCAGCTCGCCGGCTTTGCGTTCGAGCTCTTGCGCGTAGCTCTCACCGAACACGCGCTGCCCTTGCATGTAGAGCTCACGTATCTCGGAAGCGCCGTGTCCCTTCGAGACGGCGACGAGCTTCACCGACGATGCCTCGCGCCCGGCCGCGAGCGCCGCCCGCTCGATGCTTGCTTTCACGTCGTGGAAACGGCGAACGAGCTCCGTCGTCATGGACCGCTCAAGCCGTCTTCTTCTTCGTCGGAGTGCGGGATTTCGCGGCGCCCACTTTGGAGCTTTTGGGTCGTGCGATCCAGATCATCACGTCGCTGTCGCGGTCGAGCGCGCCCCCCGAATAGCTCCCCTGCACCGACTCGACTTCGAAGCCGTTGTAGTGCAGGAGCGCCTCCCATTCGCGTGGGAAGAACTGGCGGTGCGTGAGCTTGGTCGAAAATCCTCGGCGGAGCTCTTTTTCGACACGCACAGGATCTTTGGGAACGAACGACATCGTGACGTCGAGCACCTGCGTGATCGGATCGTAGTCGAAGATTTCTCGGTACCGGACGACGCCGATGCCCGGATAACGGAACGGCGGCACTCCTTGAGACTTTTCAGGATCGCGCGCGAGATCCGCCGCGACCGGCACGGAGAGATCGACGATGAAGCGGCCACTCGGACGAAGATGGCGATGCACTTTGTCGAAGAAGCGTTCGACGTCTTCGCGCGTGTTCAAGTGAAGCGCCGTGTTGAACGTGCAGAGCACGAGCTCGAACCGTTTACCGAGCGTCACTTCGCGCATGTCACCGACTTCGATCGTGAGGCGGTTTTTTACGCTCTCCTCTTCCGCTTCGCGCTTCGCTTCGAAGTCGCGCGCCATCGCGCGGGAGTGATCGACTCCGGTGACGGTGTGGCCACGCCGTGCAAGCGGCAACGCGATGCGTCCGTTGCCGGCGCCGTATTCGAGAATGGGACCCCCGAATTTGTCGGCCATGCGCTCGTAGAAACGGACATCGTCGAGACGATTCGCGTAGGTCGCCGTGTAGTAGCTCGGGTCGGCGTAGTGCTCGAGCGCGCCGCGATCCGCCGTAGACCTCTTCACGTTCTTTTCGACGACGGCTCCCATGCGAGTTTTTCTACACCACAAAACGAAAAAGCGCGTCTCGTTGCCGAAACGCGCCTTCTTCGAATTCGAGAGGCTCGCCTCTCGCGCTCTCCCGTGGAGAGCCTTCTATCGTCAGCTCTTCAGTTGACGACTTTCTCGACCCAGCTCTCGACGACTTCGTTCGCGGGGCGATCGAAACGGACCTTGCCCGCCGCGATTTCACGAAGCGCCGTGACGGCCGCCTTGTTCTTCGAGCGAACGAGGGGAGCTGCGCCCTTCATGAGCTGACGTGCACGCTGAGCCGCGAGAATCACGAGACCAAAACGGTTTTCTTCTCGTTCGAGGCAATCTTCAACGGTAACGCGCGCCATGGGGAACTCCTTTGGAAGTGGGCCAATGGAAGTAGTCCATTGGGACGGCCTTGGCAAGTAGGCGGGAAAAGAAGCCCTTGGATCGTGCTACATCGGTGATTGCGCGATGGAACCCGCCCTTTCTATTCCGCCTCCATCCCCGAGGGAGCCCCTTTGGGCCCGGATCGTGGGGACGCTCAGCGCCGCCTCCCTGGCGACCCTCCTTGCCTCCCTTTCGTGGGTGCTTCGAAGCGGGGGTCTCGGAGACGCCGCGGCTTTTTTCGCACTGGCGCTCGGTCCCGCCGTCCTCCTCGTGACCCTGCTCGTCCTTGCAGTACGCGGCGCACGTCCCTTCGAGGGACGCCCCCTCCTTTTGCATCTCGCCATCGTGTTCGTGCTCGTGTTCGACGTCGGCGCCATTCTCGGCTCGCTGCTCGCCCGAACGACGCATCATCACGTGCTTGCGGGCGTCACCTTCTCCCTCGCGCTCCTCGCGGTCGTGCTCGGCGCATTTCCCTTCACGCGACGCATGGCGCGGGCCCTCTCGCGCGGCTCGCAAATTCGCGCACTGCCGAGCGTCGTCGTCATCGTTCTTCTCGCGCTCGTCGGCTCGCACCATGCGAGCACGCTCTTCAAGAGCCCTTCGGGGACGATCGCATTCGATCTCTTGGCGCTCACGGTCGCAGCGGCATTCGCAGCCACGCTGCGTCATGAACGCGTACTCCGCGTCTTTCTCCCCATCGCCTTGGGCATCGCCGTTTTCGGTGCGCTCCACCTTCGAGGCCACTTCCCGTACGCGACGGATCGAAGGATCTCGCAGTCTTCAGACGAGCGCGCATCTTGACGCACGTTCGCTGACATGACGCGCGCCTCGGCGAAAATGAGCGCTTCGCATTGACGCCTCCTGCAGTCGACTTAGGTTGAATGGCTCGAGGTACTCCGTGCGATTGCTCCAAGTACTTCCCGCATTTGCATTCGCCTATTTCCTCGGCGGGCGCCTTACGGGAGGCTTCTCGGAAGCGCGCGCGAGTGAGACGTCCGGCGTGATCGTCGTGGCCGGCGCCAACGAGAGTGCGGCGCCGGACTTCAGTGCCGTCGAGTCATTGGCGCGTTCGGTGTACGCAAAAGAGTCGTTTCGGCCGGCGCTTCCCGAAGCCGACGTGGAGAGCCTCCTCGGAGGTGCGCTCGGCGATTCGTTGAAGGGCCCACGCGAGCTCGCGCCCTATCTCTCCTCTCATTCTCTCCGCGCGGCCATCGTCGTCGACCACGTCGACACGGCGTTGCGCGCGCGCCTCTTTCTGGCGAAGTCGGGCACGTTCGACTTCGCACCGTTGCCCGCGCCGCAAAACGGCGAAAACGCGGGCGCGCTACGGCGCATCGACACGGCGCTCGCTGGCGAGCCCACGGGCGACAAGCGATCGTTCTACGAATCGTATTGGTTTTGGGGCGCCGTCGGTGGCGCCGCATTGATTGGCCTCATTGCATTTGCGGCCACGGCAAAAACGGACGAGCCCGATCGTTCGCATCTCGTTCTCAGGTTCCCATGAACACATTGTTCGCCACGAAGCACGCCCCTCTCTCGACGAAGAAGAAGCTCGTGTCGCGCCTCGTGGCGATGCTCTTCGTGTTCTTCGCGCTCGTCTCCTTCGCGCGCTCCGTTTCTGCGCAAGAGCTCGTTCCCGAGCCTCCGCCCGACGTGCCGACGATCACGGGTGACGTCTCGCGCGTGCACATTCCGCAGCCGCCCGCATCGTTCGTCCACCGCGACATCGATGGCTGGCTTTCCGTCTATTACGACGCCGCCGCCGCGCCGCGCATCGAGCCCGTCTTCGAAAAGGCGACGCAGTTTCGCGACAAGCTCGCGAGCGATCTGGGACAGCCCTTGGCCGGGAAAATCGAGCTCCGCGTCACGCGCACGTTCGAAGAGATGGCAGCGCTCGCTCCCGAAGGCGCACCTCCTCCCGCTTACGCCGTCGCCGTAGCCTATCCCGGCCTTCGCTACATGATGCTCTCGCTCTCTCCGCCGACCACGCGATCGGAGACCCCCGACATCGAGCATTCGTTCGAGCACGAGCTCTCACACATTGCGTTGAACGACGCCGTCGCCGGCCATCACGTTCCGCTCTGGTTCAACGAAGGCCTCTCGCTCTGGAACGCCCACGAAGTCTTCGATCACGTCCAAACGATGACGAGCGCCGCGTTCTCGAAAGAGCTCATGCCGTTCAAGTCGCTCGACCGGCGCTTTCCCGCGACCAAGGCTTCGGTCGCCTACGCGCAGTCGGCAGACTTCATGCGCTTTCTCATGAAGAAGACCGACGCGGCGCGCTTTCGGACGCTCATCGGGCGCGTGCGCGACGGTGAAGACTTCTACAGCAGCATGGGCGATGCCTACGGCAGCGCCTTCAACAAGCTCGAATACCAATGGCGCGAAGACGTTGCGCGCCGCTACCCGTTCCTCCTCACGCTTCTCGGCGGAGGTTCGATCCTCTGGGTCTTCGGCTCGGTGCTCATCGTCGTCGCCTACGTGAAGCGAAAGCGTCGCTCGAAAGCCATCCTCGAACGCTGGGAGCAAGAAGAAGCCGAACAAGACCGCCAAATCGCCTTGGTCGCCGAAACACCGCTGCCTCCCGCAAAGCTTCCGCGCGTCGAGCACGAGGGCGAATGGTTCACCTTACATTGACCCGTGACAGTGACGGCGAGCGCTAGACGCTTGCGACGCACGCGCCGAGGAGCGCGGAGGCGACGATGGAGAGCGTCACGGTGAGGATCCAGCCGGCGTTGACTCGATGGGAGTTCATGAAGCGGATGAACGGCGCGCAAGTGAGAAACTTGAAAGCACGCTCGGAGGCGCCGCTTCTCAGCGCGGGATCGGGGGCTCGAGGGCAGATTTGGGACGATCTTCTGCGCGCTTGCTCGCTTGATCGACGATGGCGGTCGCAGCTTTGGCGCGGCGGTTTCGCTCCGAGAGCGTCGAGTGATCGACGACGGTGTGCGATTCGAGAAGGTCCAAGTAATCGAGCTCGAGCTCGCCGCCACTCGGCAGAATGAAGACACCCGAGATGCGGGCGACCTCACGCACATCCGCGACGATGGCGCGCGGAATGTGGAGCGCGGCGTGGGTCAAAAGGTGAATCAATGGCTCACGTCCGTCGCGCGCGCGGAGAAGTGCGAGCTCGGTGCCGAGCTGAGCAAAGACGCGCGCTGGATTTCGCCCGCGTTCCCCCTTGAAGCCGAGCAGATGCGCGATGGGAAGCTCCTGCGGACGCGCGCGCTGCACTTCGTAGAGGCGAGAATCGAAGAATCGAAACCACACTTCTTCGCCCGCGAGCTGCAGCTTCTTGCCGAGAGCGATCGCGAGTCCGCGCGCGAACACCTGACGCTCGCCGCGCATCGAAGCCGAGGCGTCGATGAGGACATAGTGAAGACGCCTTGCCTCTTCGCTCGAACGCTCACGTGTATAGTACAAGATCTCGTTGTCGATGTAGCGACGCCCGAACTCTGCGTCGTCCCAAGCGAGCTCAGTGAGCACCATCGAGTCGAGCGAGCCCTTGTTACCGACGCCCGCGTAGCCGTGCGCCGCGAACGCGCTCGTCGTCGCATTGCGCCGCGTCTCGAGAATGCTCGGCAATAGTTCGAGCGAGAAGTTCACGACGTCGTTCGCCGCGGTCGTCGAAATCGCCGCGAGAAGGTCGACCTCCGCGAGTGCTCCCTTCGCGCTCGCCTCGGGTCCGAGCATTCCGACGAGCCGCAGGGTGTCGAGATCGAGCGCGTCGACGAGCGTCAAGATCTGGAGACGACCGCGTGACAGGCGATCGAGTGCGCGCGACTCGGCTTCGCGCGGAACCTTGCGATAGAGCGCAACGAGCTGGCGATCGAGATCGCGCAAGAGATCGGGATCGAGCGGCAATCCCGCGTCGCGTTTCTTCGCGTCGGGCTTCGCGAAGTTTTGGCCACCGAGAATCCGGAGAAGGAGCACGACGACGAGCTCGTCGGAAAGGCGCAGCGATTCGGCACGGAGAGAGGTCTCTGCGCCCGCGATCTCTTGGAGGAGCTTCTCGTACTCTGCGAAGGCTGGAGGAATCGAATTCGGCGGCGCGTCCTTCGCGAAGGCCTTCAGCTCTTCACGGACGCCGATGCGCAACTGCGCGCGCGGGGCGGCGAAGAGGAGTCCGAGATCGTGCGTGACGAAGAACGGAACCGAAAGTCCGAAACGGAGGAGATCGCGCTGCCAGCGAATGGCGCGCACTCCCAGCATCGTCGAGAGCGGCGTGACGACCGAAAGAAGAAGCCCGCCGAGCGCCGCAATGATTGCGGGATCGCGGGCTTGTTCTTCACGCAGCGGCATGAAAGGAAAGACCGTTCAAACCGAGCGCGCTACGCGTCTCAATCCAATGCGGCTGGCGCGCCCGTCTGATCGGGATTGGCGCCGGAGATCGACTTCAAGTCGGGGCGCTTGTTCTTTTGCTTCGTCGCCTTCCACTCGCTGCCGATCTCGTCACTGCCGAGGCCCCATTGGCCGTCGAGAACACCGAGATCGTTCTCGTTCTTTTTGTAAACGAAGTAGCCCTTGCCGTGCGATTCAGCGGACGGTCCAACGAGCCCGTACTTCTTCTCTTTCCACTGGAAGTGGACGACGTTGCCCGTTTTCACGCCCGTGAGCTCGCCCCAGGCGCTCTCGTCGCGGCGCTTCCACTTGCCGATGACGTTCGTCTCTTGCTCGATGAGATGAAGCTCACCGTAGATGGGGTGGTAGTAGACACCCGCCCACTCCTCGCCCTCCGGCATGTTGTCCGGCTTTACGGAAGCCGTCTTGTTCTCGGTACCGCCGCAGCCGGCGATCGCGAGAGGAGCAAGGGAGAAGAGCGAGATGAAAAGGACGTTGCGGAAGCGCATGGCCCGGGAGGGTACCATAAGTTCTCGAGCGAGCATGGTGGAACACCGCGAAGCTCCTACCTTGCGATTCACCGTAAAGACCGCAGGTAGTACCGAGCAGATTCGACATGGAAGTTCGAAAATGTACGGTATGCTAAGAGCATGGATCGCAAGTCCTACCTGGAAGAAATTGCGCGGCTTCTTCGGAATCATCGCGTCGTTGCCCTCCTCGGCCCGCGTCAGGTCGGCAAAACCACGCTCGCACGAGAGATCGCAAAGGCTGCGGGGAAGGCCGTCTCCTTCTTCGATTTGGAGAATCCGGAGGCGCTTGCCGAGCTCGCGGAACCGATGCTCGCGCTCGGCAACACGCGTGGCCTCGTCATCATCGACGAAGTTCAGCGACGCCCCGATCTCTTCCCCATGCTCCGCGTGCTCGCCGACAAGCCTCGCGGACCTCGCTTTCTCCTTCTTGGGAGTGCGTCGCGCGATCTTCTGCAGCAGTCCTCGGAGACATTGGCAGGGCGAATTGCTTACCTCGAGATTCACCCGTTCTCCGCGTACGAGCTCCGATCCGCGGCTCTCTCTCGACTCTGGCTGCGCGGTGGCTTTCCCCGCTCCTTTCTCGCAAGAGGAGAGCGCGAAAGTTACGAGTGGCGCACGCAGTTCATTCAGACGTTCGTCGAGCGCGACATTCCCTTACTCGGCGCTCCCGGAACGCCACCGCCGCTAGCGCTCGCCCGTTTCTGGGCGATCCTGGCGCACGTTCACGGCCAGCTTCTCAATTGGTCGGAGCTAGGGCGCGCGATGGGCGTGTCTGACGCGAGCGCGCGTCGCTATACGGATCTGCTGGAGAGCGCGCTCGTGATCCGACAGTTGAAGCCATGGCACGCAAATATCGGGAAGCGTCAAATCAAGGCGCCCAAGCTCTACTTTCGAGACTCTGGTCTTCTCCACGCCCAGCTCCGCATTGCGCAGCGTGAGGAGCTCGTTCGTCATCCCGCAGTGGGCGCGTCGTGGGAAGGCTTCGCGCTCGAAGAGGTCGTGCGCGTTCTCTCTCCGGATGGTCGTGATGCCTATTTTTGGCGCACACAGCATGGTGCCGAGCTCGATCTCTTGATCACCGCGCGAGGAAAGAGACATGGCTTCGAGTTCAAGCGCACTACGTCCCCCGCGATGACTCCCTCGATGCGGCATGCGCTTGCGGATCTCGAGCTCGATACCCTCACGTTAGTGCACGGAGGCACGCGCACCTTCAAACTCGCCGCAAAGACGGAAGCGGTCCCGATTTCCGCACTCGTAGAGCGCGTTGCCGCTCTGCACTCCTAATTTCCTACCGAACGAATTTGGTATCGCGCATCGAATTTGCTCGGCTCACTTTCGCGAGGTGCGTCGAAAAAAG
>JAHFDV010000007.1 GCA_023248815.1 Myxococcales bacterium | reverse complement strand
CGACTCGATGCGCTTGCACGCGGCGCCACGCACTTCGATGGTCGTCTTGTCGACGAGGGCCCAGCCTTCGTTTTCGTCGGCGGGAAGGACGACGTCGTCGAGATAGACGTTCAAGAGGGTGGCGTCGACGGGAGGCGTCGAGAGACGGAGCGTGCAGCTGCCGGTGATTTGTGCGGCGATGGCGGCGAGAGCAGATTCGAGCGCGCCGGAACCGGTGCCGTCGACGCGGTAGTACTTGGTCGTGCTGTTCTTGCGCGCGGTACCGCCTTCGGTCGCCACTTCGTTGAGGAGCGACGAATAGGCGACACTGCCGGGCATTCCGAGGACGTACGTGAGAATCCCCTTAGTTTTCAGTGCTTGGACGGCTTTTACGAGGCCGTCGCTATCGAGACACGAGTTCACGTCGCCGCCATTTTTGGGAAGGCAGCAGTTGAATGTTCCGTTCGGCAGACACTGCGCGGGATCGTTTTCGATGTTGGGAATGCACTGGTCTGAAGCGCACTCCGCGAGCGAGTTGCAGTTCGGGCCGCCGTCGGTCGCAAGGACGACATAGGTCGTGCCGGTGAACGCGGTGAGCTTCGGAGTGAGCGCGCGCAGCGTCGCGGCGGTCGGCGTGGCACCTCCCGGAAGCGTCGGTACGAGCGACAGAAATTGCTTCGCCACGGGGCCGTCGAGCTTCGGCGGGTTGTCTCCGCGGCGAAGCGACATTTGCTCGACGCCTGCGCCGCACGTGTTGTCGGACTTTGCGTTGGGAAACGAAGCCGCGCCGAACGACGCGCGAACTCCGATGCGCCCGATCATGTTGCTCACGACGCTGCGCACCGTCGTCCACTTGGAGTCGACGGCCATGCTGCCCGAGCGATCGAGAACGAAGTAGATATTGGGCACGTCTCCGAGAAATGGAAACTCGAAGCAACCGCAGGGAGCGACTCCCGAGTCGAGCGAACCACCATCCGGCGGGACGACCGTACATGCGGGGTCCGTGCTCGCGTCGATCGTGTCGACCGTTCCAGGATTCGGACCGGGCCCAGGCCCTGAAAAATCGCTGACGGGTGGCCGGTCTTCGCCACAAGCGGCGACGATCGCGAGTCCGAAGAGGACTCCTGCTGCGGCGAACACACGCATGGCGAATCAATTGTAGCATCGAGCCGTGGTGGAACCGAAGGAACCCGCGGCGATTGAAGGCGCCCCACGCGCTCGCTCGCCGGAGCGGATCCTCACGCCGCGATGGGTTGCTTGGACTTCTGCGGTGTCGACACCTCGAGTCGCAGCTTTCGTGCTCGCTGCAAGCGCCGCCCTCGTTCCCGGCGCACCCTTCCCCACGCACGTCTCGCCCGCGAACTCCGATGGATCCGACGCGGGCGATGTTGCCGAAGAAATCTCGACGGCACTGTCCAACGATGGGCGCCTGCGCATTTCGGTGCACCGCCAAGATGGGTCTTCCGTCGAAGGCGCGCGCATACGGGTCCTCGTCACGAGAGAAAATCGAACCGCCGTAGTGCGCGAAGCGACGTGCGACGGCTCGGGTGCCGCCGTTCTCGAGGCGCTCCCTGAAACGGCTGTCTTCATCCTCGCAGACGGTGAAGGTCTGGCGCGCGCCAGCAAATCGATCGTCGTCGAGAAGAGCGAGCGTGCCATCGAATTCGTGCTTCAGGCGGAGTCCGTGCTCGCGGTCGACGTTCAGGCAGAGGAAGGCGCGCTTCCGGAAGCCGTCGATCTCGAGATCCTCGGTCGCGATCCTCTACCACGCGGCGCACGTACGAATCGCGAGGGTCACGCCGAAATTCATCGGCTCTCCGAGGGCCCATATACCGTCACCGCACGAGCGCCTGGCTACGAGCCTGCGATCGTGCGTGACGTGAGTGCCAACGCCAAGCTCGTGCTGAAAAAACTCGGCACCATCGAGGCGCATGTCGTGAACACACGCGGCGAGCCCGTGCCATCTGCGCGCGTCGAGATCGTGGGCGTCGAAGTCTGGCCGCCGCGAGCGACGAAAGCCGATGCTCGAGGCTTCGTTCGCATCAGTGCACTCGCGCGCGGCCCTTACGCACTCCGCGCCTCACTAGATGCATCATGCACGGATGTTCCTGCGGAAATCGAAGTGAAGAAATCCGAGGTGACGAGCGTCACCCTGCGACTCGTCCCGTGCACGACGCTGCGCGCGAAGGTCCACGATGCCGAACGTGGCGAGAAGATCATCGGTGCGAGCGTGACCTTCGTCGAAGATGGGCTCTCCCCCTTTCCGATTCGTGCCGTCACGGAACCACGAGAGGGCACGGCGATCGCCCTACTCGGCCCTTCGGCGCGATGGGTAGGCTCCCTCTCCGTCGATGCCACGGGATTCGTCCCGAAGCTCGTTCATCTCAACGGCGAGCTCGAAGCGGACGTCGAGCTCTTGCGCGCGGGAACGCTTCTCGGACGAGTGGTCGATGCGCAAGGCCGCGGAGTGAACGGCGCTCGGCTCGCCGTGATCGGCACCGACGGCGCCGGAATGCCGATCGACGATGACCCGGCTCGAGCGTCGTTTCGCGAGAACCTCTTCGCGAGCGCCACCCGCGGAAGTCCGACGCTCATTCCGAAGGGCGAGCTCGGTGTCGTGCCGGGACCCGTTCCACCGATCCCGCGCGCGTCTCTCGTCACGATTCCCATTCGCGGACAGGCCGAGCGAAAAATCGACCCGTGGATTACGGGCGAGAGCGGCGCGTTCTCGTTGAACCCCGTGAGTCCCGGAACGCTACGCATCGTCGCGCGTCATCCGGAATACGTCGAAGGTTGGAGCAACACGATCACGCTCGCCCCTTCTTCTCGAGAGAACGGCGCACCGGAAGAAGTCACGATCACGCTGCGAAAAGGAGGGCTCGTCGAAGGGCGTCTCGAAGACAGCAATGCACGCGCCATCGCCGGCGCGACGATTCGCATCGAAGACGCGCGAAGCGGCCTCGAGCGGTCGACACGCACGGCCGACGACGGCTCTTTCGCATTTGCCGCAGTGCCCGAGGCCGTGCAGATCTCGGCGACACTCCCGCGCGAGTTCAGCGAGGCACTTCGCACGGCTCTCGTCGTCGGCGAAGGAAAGACGGAGCACGTGACGTTGCGCCTCCCGGCACCGCGCGACGACGCTTCGATTCGCGTCGTCGATGCAAGAGGGTTCCCCATCACGATGGCGCAGGTCACGATCCTCTCGCTCGATCCGAGCGTGCCCCTTCGTGCGACGAATTTTTCGAATCGCGATGGCGAGACGACGCTCGCGCACGCCGTAGGTCTCGAGGCGCGCCTCGAAGTGACGGCACCCGGCTTCTCGAAGAAAGCCGTGTCCGTCGTCGTGAAGAAGACGGACCGCGTCGTGCTCGTGCCCGAGCTCGTAGGGTTCGGTGAAGTGCGAGGGCGCCGCGGAGAGCGAATCGAGCGCGCCGAAGTTTCGGTTCGGCAAGAAGAAGGCTCGAGCACGGCGACGACGGATCGCGGCGGTGACTTCGAGATATCCCATGTCGGCACGGGATCGGCGCACGTCTCGATCTTCGCGAAGGGTTATGCGCGTCGCGAGGAAACCATCCTCATTCGCGACACGAATCGCGGTCGTGCGGATCTCGGCCGATTCGAGCTTCTCGAAGAGGCGCAAGTCACGGGGCGCGTCGTCGACGAGCAAGGCCGCGGAGTTCGCGGCGCACGCGTGGCGCAGGGCCACGTGCCGGTGCTTCCCGCCGGAAGAGAGATGCCCGCGTGGGTCACCTCGAGCGATGCCGACGGCTCGTTCACGTTGCGATCGCTTCCCGAGGCCGACCTCTCGCTGGAAGCAGTGTTCGGCGAGCAAGTGGCCGATGCACGCGTCCGCACGAAGGCTGGCGACACGACGCGGGATGTCGTGCTCACGCTGAAGAACCGCGAAACGAGCGAGCGCGCCGCTCGCGGGTCGATCGCCGTCACGCTCGAGGATCAAGAAGGCTTCGTGCGCATCACGCAGCTTGCGGAGTCATCGACTGCCGATCGCGCGGGCCTTCAAGTCGGCGACACGATCTTGGCTGTCGGCCCCAAGACCGTCGCGACCGCCAAAGAGTGCGAAGGACTTCTCGCGGGTCCTGTGTCGACGGACGTTCTCGTGACGGTGTCACGCAACGGCAGCGAGTCCACGCATCGCGTAGAACGCGAGCTCGTCCGTCGTTAGGAGTCAGAAAGTCGAGATCGCTCGCTGTTCGATCGAAGCACGCTCGGTAGCGGGCTCGACTTCCCAGCGCAGCTCTTTGTTCCCTTCGGCACCTGCGAAGCGCAATCCGAACCAAGAAGACTGCTCGGAGATCGAAGGCCCGTTCGGATTCGAGCGCGGGAACGTGATGCGAAATGCTTGGCGCCAGGGCGACGTGTACGGAAAGTACGTGTGCTCGAGCGCTCCCGGACGCGCGATGCGTTCGATCTTCGACGGCGCGGTTTCGTTTCCGAGATTGTCGATGAGGCGGACGACCCAGGCGCTGTTGGGCTTCGAGATGTCGGTCGCGCGGGGATTCGACCCGCCGTAGAGCGCCACGTAAAATTGATGTGAGCCGCGAGCATCGTTCAGCGTCGTGTCGAGGAGAGCGCGGCGTTGATCGACCGTGAGGCGATAGTCGCGTGCGTAACGAACGACGTAGGCCCAGCGAAAGTCCCACGACTCGTATGTCGCGGTGACGGTCAAGAGATCGTCGAGACGCTCGATCGACACGAGGCTTTCTTGGCGCGTCCAACGCTCGAGCACTTCCGAGTAGTCCGACGCAACGTATTCGCGAGGACCGGGAGCCATCGACACGCGCTTCTCACTGCAACCGAGCGCGAGGGCGCCGACCGTCAAAGGGAGCGTCAGCAGCGCAAGGAATCGCACACTTCTTCCTACCAATGAGCGGCACCGATGACCCAGAGAAAAGCGAAGCTCGTTGGAAACGAGTCCCGCGTCGCCGCGACCCTCGGAATTTCAGGCGGTACGTCAGCCTTGTCCCCGCATGCACGATTGCCACGCCTTTCACCACTGTGTGCGTTCGCATCTTTTCCCACGTATTTCGGGAGGTTCGGCGGGTTTGGGCGACCTGGCACGACCTCTGCTCGCTAATGGCTTTCCCACTGCATTCGCTCCCGTGCACCCAAGACTCGGGTGGCGGGAAGGTTTCCATTGCTTTGAACGTTTGAAAGGCAGACCCGTGTTGGCTCAACTCGATTTTCTCACCCGCTTCTGGGAGCTGAAGGCGCGCCATGCCTCGCTCGGTGAACCGCTCTCGCAACGTGAACAACAGGAGCTCCTCGAAATGCTCGAGATGCTTTCGTTCGTCGAAGAGGAGGAAGATCGCGTGGAGAACGCGCGAGGCGAGCGCGCGCGTCTCGCAGGAGAAGGATCGTCCGTCCAAGTGCGCGTGCGCGAGATTACAGCGAGCGGCATCGTCGTCGATCTCGACGGAGGAGCGATGCCTCGCGGCCTCCTCATCCTTTTCGTCGCCGATGCCATCCGCGGCGTCGAGTACGTGTTCCCGTGCACGCTGAAGGAAGACAAGTCGCGTGCGTCGTTCGTCACGCTCGCGCCTGCCGGTGTTCCTTACAAGAATCGCTTCGAAAGCGATTCGGGCGACAACGCTTTCTTCGACGACGAAGACTCTGCTGTCCGCAGGCGAGATGCGTCGCCGGCGCGCCGCCTCGGATCCGAGAATGGGAGCTCGCGCTAACCCGCGCCTATTTTCGTTCGGCGGGAAAGGTCGAGAATTCTCTTTCGATGCAGCTCAGTCGAGAACGCGCTCGAAGCGAATCTTGCTGGTGTCCGTCGCGCTCCAAAGAAGCGAGTTCTCCGTCGGAAACTCGAACTGCGAGTTTTCGCCCTTGTCGAGCTCGGCTTCGACAGAAATGCGGTCGCCCTCGTCGCGCACGACGCGATAGGCCGAAGAGACCGTGACCTTCTCGAGATTCTTGGTGCGATAGGAAAGCGTGAGGTCGCGCGAACGAACGACGAGATCCATCGATGTCGCAAAATCGTTGGCTGCCCGCGGATCTCCGCCCTTTACGGTGCCCTGCGCCTCGACACCTTGCCAGTGGCCGCGGAAACGGGATGCACCTTTACCGCCGCACGAAAGTGCGAAGAGCGCAAAAAACATGACCGGCACGGCGCGTGTCACGAGCGCGGAGCTTACAGGTTTACCCTCGCGAGTTCTCAAAAACTTGGAGCCGAGACGACCTCACCGGGCGATGCGTTGAGAAAACCTCGGAAACCCCGGCTACATTCGTCTCGTGGCCGCGAAACGCCGACTGACTGTCCTCTCGAACGATGCGGAGGCCCCCGAGCCGCGCACGCTGTTTCGTGATGTTCAGTGGACGGGGCTCACGCTCGCCCTGATCTTCGCGCTCTGGATTCCCAGCGCGGCCCTCGCAGCAGCCTTCACCCGCCCGCGCATCGCCTCCTTGGGCACCGCGCCCTCGTTCCTCGAGATCGCGGCGCAGCTCCTTGCGATTACGATTTCGGGAGCCTTCGGCGGCTACGTCGCTGGTCGGTATCGCGAAGAGCGCATGACGACACGTGAACGCGCGCGCCTCGCCGCGATCGCCGGTGCACTCGCGGCACTTCTCCCTTCCTCGCTCGTCGCAGCCACCGCGCTTCGTGCAGGCTTCTCGAGCAGCGCGCTCGTTGCGGTCGTCGTCGTGCTCGTCGTCCCCCCTGGGCTTCTCGGAGCCATCACTGCGGGAGGAGCTCTCTGGGGTGTCCGAAAGCGCTCTCCGGCCCCTCCGCCTCCCTAGAAGTGATAAGTAGTGCCGTGCTCTGTCTTCAGGTGAAAACCGACGCGGCGTGGGCAAACGAGGCCATCCGCGATTTGGATAGCGTGCTCATCGATCACGCGCACTGCGAGCTCAAGGCCGCCTCGAGTGCGACGTCGCTCGTGGCGCGCTTCGCCTTCATTCCGGAGATCGCTCGTGCGCTCTCCGAGATCGCGCGTGAAGAGCTCGAACACTTCGAGCGCGTGCTCGCCTTTCTGCAGCACCGCAAGATCGCCTTGGCGCCCCCCGAGATCGACCTCTATGCGAAGGAGCTTCGGTCCTCGATCGCGTCCCTCCCTTCACCAGGCCAAACGCCCCTCGTGGATCGCCTGCTCGTCGGCGCGCTCATCGAAGCGCGCTCGTGTGAACGCTTCAAGCTCCTTTTGACGGCGCTCGAAGAAAGCGGGTCGGAAGATCGCGAGCTCGCCGAGTTTTACCGCGATCTTTTCGAATGCGAGGCGCGCCATTACCGCGTCTATGTCGACCTTGCCGTGCTCGTCGCGACGGACCGCGCTTTCGTAGAAGGTCGCCTCGAGCTCTTGGCCCAGCGCGAAGGACAAATCGTCGCGCGCCTCGCGACGGAAAAAGCTCGCGCGACGGTGCACGGCTGATGGAGCTCTTCGCGCTCGACCGTGACGTGCGTCGCGTGGCCCTTTCTTGGCGCGACGCGCTCGCAAAAATCGAAAACGGCGACGACGTCGTCTCGCCCTTCGAGGCGCTGAGACACGCGTCTTCGCGAAAAACAGTGCAGGCGCTCGTCGAGCTCAAGCCGAGCATTCTCGACCGGCCCCTTCGTGACGCCCTCGCCTATTGGGTGAGCCATCTCACCGTCGAGCGCGTTCTCTTCGAGCGCACGAAAGATCTCGGCGAAGCGCTTCTCGAAAAGAAGCTCATCCTCCGCGAGGGTGATCGCGCCGAAGAGCATTCCCTCGCCTCGGCAAGTCATCGTCTGCTCGTTCGTCCTCTCCGCGCGTGGAGAGACATCGGAAAGGCCATCGTCGACCGCGCGGTCCAACTCGAGGGACAAGCGCAGGAGATCGAGCAAGGCCGAAACGAAGCGTGGAAGCAAATCGGCATCGAGGCCGTCGTCGAGCGGCATCGTGTCGCCGATGCGTCTCTCCGCGCCTTCGCGCACACGCTTCTCGAGAAGACCGAGTCTCTCGCACGCGAGCTCTTGAAAAAGCGCGCGAAAGCAGAGGACCAAGAGTTCGATCCGTATCTCGTCGCTCGGGATCTCGCGCAAGGTCTACGCGCGACTCAGGGTTGGCCACAAGCCTTGAGCAGCCGTTGGATGCGCGGCCTCTTTCCGCACGTCGGAAATGATCGCGGGGCGTTTCGCGTCCATGAGGCGCGCAACGGCGCTTCGTTCTTGCGCGCCTTCGAGAAATTCGGCGAGGCCGCGGTGTCGCAGGCAAAGACGACGATGTTCGCGAGCGAGATTTCTCCCTTTGATCTGGAGCGCAAGACGATGGGCGCCGTTTTCGGAATGCTCCCAGCGCGCGCGACCTTCCTGCGGCGCACGCTCGATCTCGGAAGCGATGCAGCGATCGAACAAGCGCGTGAGCTCGGCATCGCTCTCCTCTTCGAATTGCGAAACCGCGCACTCGTTCTCCTCGCGCACTTCGGCGAGGCTCTTCACATGTTCACGGAGGCCTCGCGCGAAGAGACGAGCGCTCTCTATCGCGTGAGCTCCGCCCTTGGAACCCAAGCACGTGAGAAGCTCGTCGGCGCGCCTTTTGCGCTCGATTTCGAGTCGCAATTGATGGAACGCTTCGACGAAGACTGGTTCAAGAATCCCCGTCTCGTGACCCTGCTGCGCGACCCCGTGACCTCCGGCATTCTTCTCCGCGGCGAGCTCGAGGAGACGTCGGCGACGACTTCCGCGAGTCGCATCGCCGAGGCGTTCGAGCGGTCCCTCGCATGAAGCCGTGGCTCGGAGCGGCAATCGGATCCGTGTGCGCTTTTTTCGGCGCAGTGCAGGGTGAGCGAGTCGCCGAAGCAAACGTCGTACTTCCGATCTTCACGCTCGTTCACGTCGATGTCGGAAACGAGTTCGTCATCGCGACGGAGGACGTGAGCTTCGGAGTGGATGAGCGTGGTCCCGCCGACGCCGACCTGTTCTTCGCGCTCGCGGCCCCGGGGGCTCCTCGAGCCGTCGATGCAACGTTGCGCTTCGAAGGCCCGAGCGGAATCGTCGAAGAGCCGCTCACGTGGACCCTCGCGACGCGCGCGGCGCCGAAGCAAATTGCGGTCTCGGGAGCCAAGGGCGCCGCAGGGATCGCCGTGCACCTTCCGCGCAATCTCGTCGTGCGTGCCACCGCCAAACGAACGCGATTCGTCGTGCGACTGCGCGCCGTTCACGTGATGCCTTCGGCCGATGAAACGGGGCTGCGCGAAGTACGCCTCGGCGTCACACCCGACAAAGGTGAAGCGCCCGCGCTCGATCGCATCGAAATTCAGTCGCAACCGGGAACACCGACGCTCGAACGGGCGTTTGCCTTTCTCTGCTCCAAGCCGAGCGTATTTCTCGCCACGTCCGAGGAACGACTCCGACGCGGATGGTCGCCACTTCTCACGCAACGAACGCCTGGCGAGAACCTTTGCATCCAATTTTCGCGAAAAGAGGTTTCCAAAAGATGAAAACCAGCTCGGCTTTCTCCTTCTGCAGCGTCGACCTTTCCAGGGCGTTCGCCTCGATCACGCTCGTGACGATGCTCGGGTGCGGAACTCGGTTCGGCGCGGTGTATCCGTCGCGCCCATCGAAAGCGGCGATGGCTCCCCTGCCGGATCCCGCACCGACGCGTGTCGTCGCGCACGTAGCCGTCTCCGGAACGAGCTTCCGATCGTCCATCGACGGTGTCGTGCCCAAAACGGGCAAAGGTACGTTTCCCTTCGTTCGCGGCGACCGCAACTACGAGTGGACGCGCGATCCTTTCGCGGTCTCCTTCTCGCAGGGTCGCGTCGTTCTCGACACGCACGTTGCGGCCGTGCTCGACATGCCACTCGTCACGATGAACGTTCTCATCGACGTGAAGGTTCTCGCGGAGCCCGTCGTCAATTCGGACTACCTCGTGAAGCTTCAGTCCACCGACGTCCAAGTCACGTCGATGGATCGTCGCGTGAAGGTCGCCGATGCCGTGGCCGACGTGTTGCCCAAGATCGCAAAAGAGATCGACGCGCAATTGAAGGCATTTTCGCAGGACTTGAAGCCACTGATCGGCGAAGCCTACGCGCGCGTGAAGAAGCCCTACGAGTTTCCCTTGGGCGATGCGAAAGGCTGCGCTGAGCTTCGTGTTCTCGGCGTCGAGGCCGGCCCGACGGTTCTCGCCGACGGCATCGAGAAAGATCTCGCGCTCATCGTCGCGCCACAAGTGACGCTCCCGTGCTCTCCCGCGAACGACACGTCGACGTTGCCACCCCTCTCCAACGTTGCCGCGATTCCCTCGGGCCCCTTCACGGTGACGATTCCGATCGCCGCAACCTACGACGAGCTCGCGAAGGCGATGAGCATGACGTTCACGGACGGGAAGTACTTCTTCTCGAAGGAATTCTACAAGCTCTACATGACCGAGCCCGAGGTGTACGCCTCGGACGATCAGCTCGTCCTCAAGCTCCGCATTCGTGGACCCGTGCACAAGTTCGGCTTCGACGAAGATCTCGACGGCGATCTCTTCCTCACGGGTCACCCTACGCTCGTCGACAACGAGCTCACGATTCCGGATCTCGAGCCGACGATCGAAACGAAGAGCTTTCTTCTCAAGTTGAAAGCGATGGCGGACGGCGACGGCATTCGCGATCAGGCAAGAAAAGCAATGCGCCTCAACCTCACGGAGCGCTTCGTTGCCCTCAAAACGCAGCTCAAGGACTCACTCGAGTTCGGCCAGGGCGATGCGTGCTTCCGCGGCGCGGTCGATCGCATCGAAGTGACGGGTGTCTATCCTCACGCGAACTATCTCCGCGTCGTGACCGCAATCACGGGCCGTGCGCGTCTCGCGATGCCCTGTCCCTGACTCGCGAGGGAGTGAGCGCGCTGCGACGACGCTCTCAGTGACTCCCGGCGACGACTTCTTTGCGTCCCGCTTCGCCGCTCGCGAGAAGCGCGCGACGAAACAGCACGGGACCGACGAGCTCGTTGATCATGACCGCTCCAAGGAGGCAGGCGCTGGCGCCGTCACCCCATGCCGGAAAGTGATTTTTCACGAGAAGCGCGAGGCCGATCGCGATACCCGATTGCGAGAGCAAGCCATAGGGAATCGTCTTTCGATGCGCCTGCGGGACCTGGCCAATCGCCATTCCGATTTGGCTGCCGACGATCATCCCGAACGCGCGGACGAGCACGAGGATGAGGGAGCTGATGGCGACCGTCGCCGTGAAGACGTGCAGCTCGAGCCCCGCGCCGGCGACCGCGAAGAAGATCGCGAAAACAGGAACGGCAGCAGCTTCGATGTCTTTGATGAGGCGCGCGCCGTGGATGTCGGTGAGGTTTTCGATGAAGAGCCCTGCCGAGAGACACATCAGGAGCGGATCGAGGTGAAGGCGCTTTCCCGCTTCGGCGCCGAGGAAGCAGATGCCGAAGACGAAGAGCGCGACGCGCACGTTGACGCGCTTCACATAGATCGCGAGCACGGCTCCGAGCGCGAGACCGACGAGAGGTGAGACGAAGATATGGAGCACGACTTCGGTCGCCATGCCGCCTGCCGAGGCGCCCGCGGTCGCGAAAGCGGCCTGTCCGAGCGCGTGAACGCCGGCGAAAGCGAAGACGATGAAGAGGTCGGCGAAGACGACGAGGCCGAGGATGGTCTCGCTGATGGGTCCCGCGGTTCCCGTCTCGCCGATGAGCGCGAGGGCGACTGTGGGCGAGAGCGCGGAGAGGACGACGCCCATCGTGAGCGCGACCACGGACTTTTGCCACAAGGTCATGCCTTCGAGGAATGGCAAGAAGTGCGTCATCGTACCGAGCGTCAGAACGGCGCCGCCAATGACGACGACGGCGACGAGGAGCGCGGCGATGGTGATTGAGAAGATCGCGCGCAGCTTGGGTTTCAAGCGACGAAAATTGAGCTCGCTTCCGGCGGAGAGCGCGATCAATCCGATGGCGACGTTGTTGACGAGGCGCATGTCGTCGACCATTCGATGCGTGACGAAATTGAGAACCGACGGCCCCGCGAGAAATCCGAGGACGAGATAGCCGGTCAGCTGCGGAAGCTTGATGCCGCCGAAGATCGCGCCCGCTTGGAGCGAAGCGAGCAGGATGAATCCGAAAGCGAGCGCTGCGCCAGAACCAATGAGCGAGGTGTCGGCGTCGGCAGGAAGGAACGAGCGCGCCGCGGCGACGAGCAACACGACGAGAACGAGAAGAAAGGTTGCGCGGATCATGGGTGCTCCGGATCGACGTCGGTGGTGGGCGGCGGCGAGGTCACATCGACGGGCGCAGGCGGCATGCTGAGACTGATGGCGGGGTCATCGGGATCGGGAGGCGGCATCAACGAATGTGTCCCGACGGACCTCGGATCGAGCGAGAGGCCGCCGCGCACACGGACGATCCATTGCACGGTGACCTCGGTGAGGAGCGCCCCGAAGATGCAGGCCGTCATCAGCCAAGGAAGATGGCTCGAATCGTCGGCGCCTTTGTAAATCGTGACGAAACTGACGACCGTGACGATCACCATGGGTGACTGCGGCGAGAGCGCGAGTCCCATCGTCGTTGCATCGGGAAGCTCTTCGGGTCCGACCCGCTTCGCAGCACGTGCGCCGACGAGCTTCCCGACGATGCGCGAGAGCACGAAGAGTGGGCAGAGGACCCAACCTTGCCATCCGCGCGGATCCCAGAGGGCGCCCGCGACGAGCAAGAAGATGAGGAACAAGGGACGCTCGACCTGCTCGATCGTCTCCTTGAGGCGCGCCATTTCTTTCTGCGGCAAGTTCGCAAGAAGAGCTCCAGCGATGGCCCCAGTAATAAGGGGCGAGATCCCGAGGTATCCGCTCATCCCGGCAGAGAGCGCGATCGCGCCGAGAAGGTAGGCGATCTCTTCGGTGCGCGTCTTTGCCGAACGAACGAGCACGTAGGCGAGAATGCCGAGCACTCCGCCGAGGCCGAGAATGACGAAGAGCCACGCGATGTGCGGGAGCTTCCACGCCGCGAACGATTCCGTTGGGCGGAAAAAGGCGCAGACGAGCGAGATGACGAAGATCCCCGCGACGTCGTCGAGCTGCGAAACGTGCTCGAGAATACGTGCCCCGCGCGATCCCGAGCTTCGCTCAATCGCGAGCGCAGCGACGGGTGCCGCTTGCGCAGCGCAGGCGCCGAGCGCAATCGCATCGCGGAAAGACGCATGGCGACTCAGCTCGTAGCTCGCACGCTTGAAGTCCGCGTAAGAGTGAATCGACGCGAGGATCGGGAACGTCTGCGTGTAGTCGATGAAGATGAAGAAGAGACTGCAGGCGATCGTCGTCGTGACGACGGGGATGGCCGTCTCTGCGAAGAGAATCGCGCCCGTCTTCGGGTGGACGCGATCGAGCTCGCTGAGGTTGAACTTCATGCCTACGGCGAAGCCGAGCCAGCCGACGCCGAACTCGAGCGCGGGACGAAGGTCGGCGAGGACGCTATCCGTGAGAATGCCGACGCGCGGATGACGAAAGATGAGGCCCATCAAAATGAAGGGGAGACCACTCGCCGTCACGAGCGTGAGACCGAGGCGGCGTTCGATGCGGCGGACGAAAGGGTGGGTCGCTGCGACGGCAAGTCCGAGCGCGAGGCCGAGGCCGAGGACGATGCGAAGAAGCTCCGAGTCCGTAGCGACTCGCTTCAAGATGGGGCCCGTCTCGTGGGCCTCGGGGGTCACGTGCTGCGCTGCCTGCACTGCATCTTGGGCGATTTGCGGAACGCCTTGCGCTGCGTCTTGCGCGAACGCGGGTCCGGCGACGAGGACGATCGCGAAGAGAACGAGAAACGAGAAGAGCGCCTTCATGCGCGGGCGCATGTTCAGATGCCCGCGAGGATTTCGAGAAGCGGCGGACACGTCATGAGGAGTTCTTGCGCCTTCATACGTGAGCCGGTCAAAAGGACGGCCCCTTCGGACCTTGCGCGTACACCGAACGGCGCCTTGCCGCCGCCGAGCACTTCGCTTCCGAAGACGAAGCTGCCGCGCTCGACGATTCCCTTCACCTCGTCGCCGTCCGTGAACTCGAGCTCACCGACGCCGAGAAGCAGAATGCCTGGCACGCCCTTGCCTTGCTCGATGAGTACTTCACCAGGCTCGAGACGTTTCACTTCGAGCGAATCGGTCAGCGCCTGACGAAGCTCGGCATCGAGTCGTTCTGCGAGCGGGCCCATCGTTACTCCGACGAGCGCTTGCGTGCGATCGGCGAGGCTCGCGAGATCTTCTGCAACCCAAGGACACGTGCGAAACGCGCGTTCGACGGAGTCTGCGTTCCACGTTGCGACGGCGCATTGCGCGCTCGTGCCGATGAGACGTAGCTCCATCGGATCGCCAATCGTGCCCTGGCTACGAAGCACGGCGCCTGCGCGAATGCGTTCGGCGGACGCGTCGACGATCGTCGCGGCCACGTCGAACTCGCCTTCGAGGACGAGCGCGAGCGCGAAGTCGGAAACTTCCTCGTCTTGTCCGAGGTGGTGAAGCTCGGCCTCGGCGGCGAATGCATCGCGCGCGTCGTCCGGGAGATCCGAAAATACTTCGATCGCCGAGAGATCGACGAGACCGGCCGTTTCACCCGTCGCTTGACGAATGAGCTCGGGCGGATGCTCGAAGGTCCCCGTGCTGTCTTCGTCGACGTCTTCGTTCGAAGCGACGGGCAGCGGATCGCTTGCCGGCGCTTCGACGCGCGAGGCCGCGCGGAAAGGACGCTCGGAAGCAGGACGCACGAGTGGAATCGCACGGCTATCGTCGTCGAAGCCCGCGCTCGGTACGCCAGAGACAGGGCCCTTGGAGATCGGCACTTCGCCGAGCTTCAACTCGGGAACCATCGCGCCAGCACTCGTGTCTTGAAACCCCGAGGCGCGCGGGCCGGGCATCAAAGCGCCCAGCGTCGAATCGTCGAACTGGGGCTTCTTCGGAGCAAGGTCGCGCGCGGCCGACGAGAGCGGGGCTGCGAGCGAGACGAACTCTGGATCGTTGAGGTCGGCGTTGGCCGTGATCTCCTCACGAGCCGGCTCGTCGACCAAGTGGACCGGCGCAGGCGCGCGATCGCTTGCCCGGAGGCCTTCCCCACGGATCGACTCGGCCGCCGCTTCGATGTCGATCGAGATCGGAGGCTCGCTGATTGGAACGCGCGACTCGGCACGTCCCTGCGGAGCTGCCGCGCCCGGATACGGCGGAGGCACGGGTAACGAAGGCGCCGACGGAACGCGCGGGCGCATCGACGCGCCTCCGCCCGATGCTTGGGGGGCTTGAGGCGCTTGCGGCGCACGAGGCGGAAGGGGTGCACCCGCGCGCGGCTCGGATCCAGCGGCCTTGGGAACGGGCGGCGCTTTTCTTCCAGGTACGGGAGGAGGCGGCTTCTTGGCGGGAGGCGCGGGACGATTCGGCGCAAACGAGCGCGTCGGCGCAGCGGGTGCCGGAACCGACATCGCGGGGGGCGCTTTGGAGACTGCCGGAGGAAGACTCTCCACGATGGGAAAGGCTTCGATCGCGGGGGATGGCGCCGCCGCAGAGATGATGGGCTTCGGAAGATTGTGCGAGAAGACGCGAACGTCCGTCGGCGGCTCGTCGTCTTCTTCGGGACGTGAAGGCGGCGCGCTCGGGATCGGGATGTCGGCGCTCATGTTCGAGAGATCGAGCGAGATCGAGACTTCTTCGATGTGCGTTTCGGCAGAGAGGTCCGGCATGCCGCCGGAGAGATCCGGAATGAGTGAGTCGCGTGAAGCATCGTTCGAACGCATGGGCGCGATCGATCCGAACGTGCCAATCGCCGGGGGAGCAGGATGGCGCGCGACGAAGTCCGTGAGCTCCGAAGCATTGCGCGCGAGCATCACCGCACGCTCGTCGTCTCCAACTTCACCAGCCGACTGGGCGGCGCGACGCAACCAAACGATCGCGTCGACGCGTTCGTTGCGCTTCCAAAGTGAGTCTGCCGTTTGGAGCGCCCAAGCAACATCCTCGGAGTCGCGAGAAATTGGCGGTGGGATGCCTTCCATCGGAGGGTCGTTTTATCACCGATGTCGGCGGATCGGCCGGTCAAAAAATGTCTCGCGCCCTCGCGCTCGTTTCTGCCGCAAACGCCCTCAGAGCTTATTGCGGCTTGCGCGAATGCGGCGCCCGGATTCGCGCGCCTCTTCGACGCCGAGAGCATGCGCGCACTCGCCAGGCATGCGGCGCGCGAGCCATCCGATCAGTGTGAGACCTGCGGCACGCGCAGGAGCGGGCGTCGTCGGGCCTTGAATCGCGCGCGAGATCTCGCCGATGAGGCGCGTTCGCTCCGACTCGTTCACGCTCAACCCTCGCGCTGACATCTCGTTCGTAGGGAACACTTCAGCCTCCGCGTTTCCGTGCGCAGCGCTCACTTCGGTCGTCATAATCGCTTTCGCAGACTTCATATCTGAGGACAAAGCAGCTGACGGCAAGGCGGTCGCGAGGTCGCGCCCGGCACCGAGGGGAGAATTGTAGCCGTTTTTGTTGGTCGGTCGAATTTTGTAGTTCGCCACGTAGGTTCCCCGGCAAGGCGGCAGGGTCTAGCACCCCAAGGTTGTAAAGCAAGACTCGCGAGAAGTGCGATCTGGGTTCCTGGCACCCTTTCTTCTAAACGACCGTGATCGCAGGTTTCTGAAGGAATTTTAGTCTCCTTCTTCTCCCCACATCCCCCGCACGCACTTTCCACGAATAACATTCTCTGTGCTGGCGGCCCAATTCTGAGGTTCGCGCCTTCGTAGATCGGCGACTCGGAATCGGATCAATCGGTGCGACGTTTCTTCTTCAAGACCTCGATGCGTCCTTCATTCCTTCGCCCTCTCTCCCCTTTCCTCCTCTGCCTTCTCGCGCTTCCGCTCGCCACGGCCTGTGCTTCGCCGCCCGCCGCGACCCCAACGCCAGCTCCGCGCGAGGTCCTGACGGTCGCTCCTTCGGCGAGCATCGCGCCATCAGCGCCGCCGCAGACGACAGTGCCGGCAGCCTCCGCGCTTGAAGTCCGCGCACGTGAGGGAGCAAACCTCGTGAAGGCACGGCGCCTCCAATGGACCTGCGAGCATGACGAGCCGAAAGACCACTCCGGATTTGCCCCCGCGATCGAGGGACCCGCGGCACAACGAATGGCACCGAACATCTCGTTGCAAACGTTGCTGCGCATCGATGAAAACGAGCTTCGAAACGACGGTTGTGGAACGACCGGTATCGACTTCGAGGTGAAATTTCACGACACGCACGTCGTCACGCTTTACGCCCATGTTCAGACCATGGGCGCGTACCCGAGCGGTTATGGAACGATCGCGACGCTCCTCTGGGCCACGGGGGCAAAAGTCGGCGCAGATGCCTTCCGTGCCGACAAAAAGCGCGAGCTCGTGAAGCTCCTCGACGCGCGCGTCCACGAGGCATGGCGCACCACGAAGCGCAGCTACGCGAAAGCCCCGAAGGACCCCAACAACTGCGGCCCCGACGTTGTATCCGGCTTCATGGATGGCGAAGGGCCCTCATTCGATGAAGGGCGATTCGCCGGTGTTTACGTCACGGAATCAGGATTGGACTTCAATTTTGGCTACGACTTTCCGCACGTGGTTCAAGCATGTGCACCTGTCGTCGATCTAAAGCTGCAATGGGCAACCGCTCGCGCCTATCTCGATGCGCAAGGTCCGCTCGGGCACGCACTGAAGTAAAGCCCGTGGCGGAGCCACGCAAAGCCAACAAAGCAACCCGTGGCGGAGCCACAAAGCCCTTCCTCTTTAGAGAGAGCTAATTAGTACTTCGCGGTCCTTCGACCCATTCGCTGGCCCCACGATTCCGCGCTTTTCCATCATCTCGACGATGCGAGCTGCGCGGTTGTAACCGAGGCCCAACTTCCGCTGGAGCCACGAGGTCGAGCAGCGGCCCGTGTCGGCGACGATGCGCACGGCGTCGTCGTACATCGTGTCTTGCTCTGCATCTTCTTCGTCTTCGCTCTCGTCTTCGTCGCGCGGCTTGAGGATCGACTGGTCGTAGACGGGCTCGCCCTGTGAGCGGAGGAAGTCGGTCACTTCTTGCACTTCTTCTTCGCTCACCATCGGACACTGCACGCGCTTCATTTCGTTCGTGCCGTTGAGCTTGATGAGCATGTCGCCGCGACCGAGTAGGTGCTCGGCGCCCATCTCGTCCAAGATCGTTCGTGAGTCGACCTTCTGCGCCACGCGGAACGCGATGCGCGTCGGGAAGTTCGCTTTGATCATGCCCGTGATGACGTCGACCGACGGGCGCTGCGTCGCGAGGATGACGTGCATGCCGGCGGCGCGCGCCTTTTGCGCAAGACGCGCCACGGCCGTTTCGACGTCTTTTCCTTGCTGCATCATCAAGTCGGCGAACTCGTCGACGACGATGACGATCGAAGGAAGCTTCTCCGGCAGTTGCTGCTCGCCATCTTCCGCGGGGATGACATCAAAAAACCCGTTCGGATCTTTCGTGATGACGACCTTCGGCAAAGGATTTTTCAATTCGCCACGCTGAACGCGTTCGACCCAGTTGTTGTAGGTCCCCATGTTCTTCGTGCCGGCGTCGGCGAAGAGCTGGTAGCGGCGTTCCATCTCGTCGACGGCCCATTTCAAGGCATTTGCGGCCTGCTTCATGTCGGTGACGACAGGAAGAAGCATGTGCGGAATGCGATCGAAAGGCGCGAGCTCGACCACCTTCGGATCGATCATGAGGAGGCGCAGCTCGTCGGGCGTGCGGCGATAGAGAAGAGACGTGAGCATCACGTTGAGCCCGACGCTCTTACCGGCGCCCGTCGCACCGGCGACGATGACGTGCGGCATGCTCGCGAGATCCGCGTAGACGGGACTGCCGAGATTGTCGCGACCGAGCACGACGGGAAGCGGCGCATCCATCGATTGGAAACGTCGGTCTTCGACGAGCTCACGAAGATTCACGGGAACGCGGCGTTCGTTGGGAAGCTCGAAGCCGATGCGGTTCTTGCCCGGAATCGGCGCGACGATACGAACCTTGCGTGCGAGCGCGAGCGCGAGATCGTCCGCCAGCGACGCAACCTTCGAGACCTTGGTACCGGCCGCGGGCGAAACTTCGTAGGTCGTGATGGTTGGACCCGGGAGAATGTCTTCGACCTTGCCCGAGACGCCGTAGTCGGCGAGGGTCTTGATCAAAAGGTCCGCATTTTTCAGGAGCGTTTCGCGATCGACGTGCAGTGACGGATCGACCTTTCCCATGACCAAAAAGTCGATGGAGGGGAGATGGAAGTCGTTTCGCTTTTTCTCGACGACGACTTTCTCTTTCTCTTTTTCGACTTCCACCTCGAGCTTGAGCGCCGCGGACGTGTCGACGATCGTCGGCTCGGCAGGTCCCTTTTTGAGCGCGCGCTTTTTTGGCTCGGCGTTCTCCGCCGTGCCGTTTCCCATCGAGGCAGCGACGGCAACGGCCGCTGGGCTCGCAGAGATCTCGTTCGCTTTGGCGTCGACCTTGATGTCGGATTTCGAGCCGCGCGAGCGCTTCTTTTTGGGCTCTTCGACCTCCGCGATCTCTTCTTCCTCTTCTTCGAGGCCGAGCTCTTCGCCGTCTTCTTCTTCCGACTCGTCCTCTTTCGGAAGATCGCGGCGCTCGAGAACCATCTTCTCGGCTTCTACGTCGAGCGCTGTCGTTTTCTTCTTCGGCGCACGCTTCGGCTTCGCTGGCGGATTGATTTCGCGTGCGACATCCGCGGCGAGACCCGTCAGTCCGCGTTCGATCACGTCATCGTCACCTGCCAAGAGAAGCGATCCCGGATCCGAGTCTTCTTCGGGAAGGGCGGCAATTGCTCCCAAATCGAGGCGTTCGGCAATCTTCGGCAATGCCGCATTGGCCGCTTCTTCGAGACGTGCGCGTTCGATATCGCGCGCTTTTTGCCACGCCTCTTTCACCTCGCGTGCGCCCTTCGCGGTTCCCACGGCACCCTTCGCGCCGACTTCGGAGACGCGCGTGACGAGACGAACGAACGAGAAGCGCGCGCGCATGATGAAGAGGAAGCCGAGCAGCGAAAGGCCGACGACATACGAGCCGATGGTCGAAAAGAGCGAGCGACTGAGCTCACCGAACACTTCGCCGAGAACGCCGGCGATGGGCGCTTCACCGAACGAATGCGCGGTCGGATGCGCGACGTGGATGAGCGCGGCAAGCACGAAGACGACCAGCACGTCGCCCGCGTGCTTCACGAGCTTCGGCGATTCGTGGCTGCGGAAGATGAAGGGGAAAGAGAGGAGGAACGCTTCGAAAGGGATCGCCCATGCCATCACCCCGAAGAGCTGAACGAGGCACGACGCGACGAATTCGCCGACCGGGCCAATCCAATTTTCGCCAACGGCCTCGTGGTTTGCTCCTTGGCGATAGCTCGCGAGCGAAAGCGCCGCGAGAATGGCCATGGTGGCGAAACCGAGGGCGAGCACCTCGCGCTTGCGTGACGGCGGGGGGCCATCCGTTTTGCGCAGGTTCTCGTTGTCCCCTTTTCGGAGGGATTCGTTGCGGAGGCGTTGAGGAGTGAAGAGGGGGGCGTTCTGCATCGAGATGCGGGCCAAAAGCGCGGGGGAGCGCTCGAGCGGGCACGAAAAGTTGGAGCGCGACGCTACGACGGTCGACTTTGTGCGGCCAAGTTTCGACCGCTGGACACCTGATTCGTGCCGCAGGGTCGCTGGTGGCTCGTTCGGAAGGAGAACGCTCTACTTGGCACCTTGCGGTTCAGCCGGTAACATCGCCGCCGCTCATGAGAACGCCGACCCCACGTCGCCTTCGCTTCACGACCCTCCTTCTAACTGCGCCGATGCTGCTGTCGCTGAGCGGCTGCGCCGTCGGTGACAAAGACTTGGAGCGTTGGGAACGAACGCAGCAAGGGCCACGTAAGCTCTATGCCGTCGCGACCCACGAAAAATATGGGGAGGAGCTTCGTCTCCACGCGCTCGAGTCGATCATCAAGATGCCGGCGCGCTCGGGCAAAAACATCGCCCTTCCCGTCCTCATCGAAGGCTTCCACGACGACGCCGACGACCAAGACAAGCCCGGTGCCCTCAGCGCGCTGACCGACAGCACGCGCAAGGTCATGATCGAGAAGCTCACGCCGTTTCTCGAAGACGAGATGAAAAAGGCGCCGCCACAGAAGAAGGCGGACGGCACGAAGGATCGCGATCCGACGGTTCCCGTGAAGGACGCCGCGTTCGCCATCCTCGCGAACGAGCCGCCGCTCGTGACGAACGAAGCGATCCGCACGCGCTTGAAGCAAGCGATCGTCAATTGGGTCGTCGCCGACTTCGACGCGCGCCTCGATGCGCCGCAGAAATACAGCGTCGAGCAGATGTTCAAGGCGATCGGCAACCCCGCCGTCGTCGGCCTTCCGCCGCTCATCCGTGAAGAGTCCTCCAAGGTCGACCGCATCACGGCGCTCGTCTCGGACCTCGGCGATCCCGAGACCAAGCTCAAGTCTGCCAATCAGCTCGTCACCCTCGCGAAGGGCATCGACTCGCCGCAGTGGATTCAGAAGAAGACGGCCGAGGTCAAAGAGACCAACGAAAAGCAGGGGCGAAAAGACGTCCCCGAAGCAGCTCTTCAGAACCAGCTGAAGGCCTATCAAGACCAAGAGCTCTTCAAGATCTTCAGCGCGATGAAGAAGATCGCGCAAAAGCCCGTCATCGACTACCTCACGGGCGTCGCCGCCAACAAGGCAGCGAGCGAAGATCGCCGAAAGAACGCGCTCGCGGCCCTCGAAGGCCACGTCGACAAGACCAACACCGATCTCCTCAACAAGCTGAGTGAGATCGCGGCCGACGACTCGACCCCCGATGGCGTTCGCGATCTCGCGTTCGCCCGTCTCGGCGAGCTCCCGAAGGACCAAGTCGTTCCGCGCATGTACAAACTCTTCGACGCGAAGAAGTGGAAGGTCCGCTGGATCGCCGGTTCGCTGGTTTTGAAGAGCATCACGACCAAGGGCTTGCCCGAGTTCTTCGCGCATCTCCCTCGCGGCGGCGCGATGGGCATGACCGAGTTCTTCACCTACGGCGGCGCCATCCAAACGATGGATTCCGGCCCCGGCGAACCGAAGACGCGCGACGCTATCCTCCCGTATTTGAACGGAAAAGAAGGCACGCCGAAGCTCGTCGCGCTCGGCTACTTCTACAAGGGCAAGAAGGCCGACAGCGGCCTCGTCGAAGCGCAAGGCGGGGCGAAAGAGCCCGCTCCCAAGTGCGCGAAAGAAGACGATTGCGGCTGGAGCTGCGACATTCCTAAAGAGGGAAAGCCCGCGGAATCCGAGTCCAAGGACATCGTGACCGTCGGCGACTTCGCGAAGTACTGCGTATTGCCGTCGATGAACTCGAAGTAACGAGCGCCAGAGGGCGACGGCACCTCATTGCGGCCTCACGTGGGTGAAGGCCGAATGAGATGCCTAATCGCCAAGGGTCTGCGCTCGTTACTCAGTGTTTGTTGGGCGAACTCCGTTCGCGGGGGCTTGCAGCCGGCCGGAGAGGAAACTCTCGTCCGCGAATCAAAGGAGAAGCTCCGGTCCTCGAAAAGGTGTTGGATTCGTGCACGCTATGAGTTTGTGGTTTGTTCGAGATAACGATACATTTTCGCCAGCCGCACCATGACATCTGATCCGAATCGAAAGAGCGCGCGAACGTTTCAATGCCGCGACGTCCTTTGGGACACGTTCGAGCAGATGGCGCGTGAGCTCGAGTGCAGCGTCGACTACCTCATCAACGAGTCGATGAAGCAGTACGCGCGACAGCGCAGCTACGGATCGCGCACGCCGTATCCTGGAAACAGTGTCTCGGCTCCGCCGCCCAACGTCGCCGCGAACAACGCGCGTCGCGCGATTGGAAGCGTGCTTCCGCCGCCGCCCGCTCGCCCGCGCGGAGGGCCGCCGCCACTTGCGAGTCGCGGGCCGACCGCGCCAATGCCACCCGCTGCGCAGACGCTGCCCCCCGTCGGTGGTCACTACGCCAACGCTCCTGCTCCCGGGTACGACTCACGTTCGCCTTCGCAACAGGCGCGCGGTCGCAGCGTGCCTCCGCCCGTTCCTTCGCGTCCGCCACCCGGCTTTCCGAACGCACAGCCGCAACAGCCGGCGGGTCAGCTCAGCCTCATCTGCAACAACGAGAAGGTCACGGTCGACAAGGACCGCTTCATCGTCGGTCGCGGCAAGCAGTCGAGCGACTACACGTTGAAGGATCCTAACGTCTCGCGTCAGCATGCGATGATCGAATATCAAAACGGCGCCTACTTCTTCGTCGACATGGGCTCGACCAACGGCATCGAATTCAACGGCCAAAGGGTCGCGCGGAAGCAGATCAACGAAGGCGACAGCTTCAAGATCTGCGATCACGAAATCCGCTTCACCTATCGCTGAACTCGCGGATGGCGCGAGGAGAGAAGCGCGCGCGAGACGCCGCGGCGAACCTTGCCGCGAGCGATTTGTCGCGTCCCAACGCTCGGCCCGGCGCGCGACCTTTCCGCGCATTGCCCGTCCTCGAGAAAGATCGCACGTCACTCGAGACGTGCGCGTTTTGTCCCAAGCTGTGTCGCGGCGCATGTCCCGTGACGGATGCGCTCCCGCGCGAAACGCTCACGCCTTGGGGAAAGATGTCTTCGGCCTATTTCACGGCGCTCGGAGACGCGCCGCTCGAGGCTTCCTTCGTCGAAGCGTCGTACGCGTGCACGGGATGCTTCGGTTGTCGCGAAGCGTGTGATCACAAGAACGACGTCACGACGACGCTCTTCGATTCGCGCGCCGCGTATGTCGACAAGGGCGTCGCGCCCGCCGCTGCAAAGGAAACCATCGCGCACTTCGCCGAGCACGAAGAACGCACGCGCGAGAGCGTTGCAAGACTCGGAGGTGCGGGGTTTGCCTCGACTCCTTCCGAAGCCGACGTTCTCATCGGTTGCGGCTACACGCTCAAGCTCGAAGAAGAAGCGCGCGCCGCAGCGCACGTGACGCGCGCACTTCTCGGACGTGCACCGAAGATTGCCGGAGGATGTTGCGGTCTCCCTCTCCTTCACGCGGGCGATCAAGATGGCTTCAAAGCGCACGTCGAGCGCGCGGTTCAACGCTGGGGCGGCAAACGCATCCTCGTCGTCGACCCCGGATGCGCGACGGCCCTCACGACCCATGCAAAGGCTCTCGGAGTGGAGGTGCCAGAGGTCGTCCCGCTCGTCGGAGAAGTCGCGCGATCGCTTCATCGTTTGAAAACGCTCCCCGCCCCCGTGCTGCGGTATCACGATCCGTGTCAGCTCTCGCGCGGCCTCGGACTGACGGCAGAACCGCGGGCGATCTTGCAGCGGATCACGGGACGAGCGCCCTCGGAGTTCGTCGATCATCACGAGCACGGCCGGTGCTCGGGTGCGGGTGGCCTCTTGCCGAAGACGCTTCCGCAGGTTGCGCAAGGAATGGCGCGCGCTCGTCTCGAAGAGGTGCCGAGCGAAGAACGCGTCGTCACCGCCTGCGCATCGAGCTTGCGACAGTTTCGCAAAGAGCGAGAAGCCGACGACATCGTCACGTGGATCGCGCGGTCGATGGCATGAACACGGCGCGCGGTGGAATCGAAGAGGCGCCGACCCGCAGCCTCTCGACGCGCATCCTGCTTTCGTTCGTCGTCACACTCGTCGCGTTCGCCGCAACCGTCGGCTGGAGTGTCTCCGCGCAAAGAAGAGCCTCGCGCGATCGCGCCGAGGTGACGGAAGGCTTCGTGCCGGTCGCGCTGAAGCTCGCCCAACTTCGCGCAACGCATGCAACGATCGCCACCTTGGTCGGCGGCATTCCCGACGAGCGCAACTCACTCTCCACGCGCATTCTCATCGAGACGCTCACGAGCGCGCGTCGCTCGAGATTTCGGGAAACGCGCCTCACCATCGAACGCGGTCTCACACGCGCCGTGGGGGAGCGCGCCGCCGAAGCGAATTCTGCGTTGGCCCAAGGCATCGCCGCTGCCGAGGCGCGCACGGACGACGACAACGAGCTCTTCGGGGAGCTCTTCGTCGCGATCAACGACGGCAACAAGGACGACATCAATCGCATCATCATCGACCTCGGAGCCGTCGAATCGGATGTCGATCATCAACTTCGTCTCACCGCCGATGCTCTCAATCGCTTCATCGACGCGCTGGGCAAAGACGCTGCGATTCGCGAACGCCGTAGCCTCTTCGCGCTTTTTGCGCTCGCCACTCTCTCACTCGTCGTCGCGCTCTTCGTCTCGTTTCGCATGCGCAAAATGCTGCGTCCGCTCTCGCGCATTACCGAACGCGCGCGCGCCGTGGCTCGCGGCGATCTCGTGCCGCTCGAGCCGATTGCGTCTGGTGACGAGCTCGGAGAGCTCTCGTTTGCGTTCGAGAAGATGGTGGGTGGTCTCGCCGCAGCTCAGGACAACGCGCTTTCGAACGAGCGCTTCGCCGCGATCGGAAAGATGGCGGCGCACGTCACTCACGAAGTTCGCAACCCGCTTTCGTCGATCGGGCTCAATCTCGAGTTGCTCGCCGACGAGCTCGAGAAGCCCGGTCCACAGGCAGAGGCGCGCTCGCTCTTGAAGTCGATCGGACGCGAGGTCGATCGCCTCGAACGGCTCTCGGAAGAATACCTTCGCGTCGCAAAGCTCCCCTCCCCTCGCCTCGAGACGAATCACCTCCCGGACGTGCTCCACGACGTCGTACGCCTCGCGCAGCCCGAGCTCGCGCGCTCGAAAGTGCAAGCCGTGCTCGAGATCGAGGACGGACTCCCAGGAGTGCTCTTCGACGAAGGACAGCTTCGCCAAGCGTTGCTCAATCTCCTTCGCAACGCGCGTGAAGCGATGCCCGAAGGTGGAACGATTCTCGTGCGTGCGCGAAAAGACGGAATGGGCGTGAGCGTCGCCGTCGAAGACGAAGGGGCTGGCATCGAAGAAGACGTACGCGACAAGATCTTCGACCCCTTCTTTTCGACGAAGGGCGAAGGGACGGGCCTCGGCCTCGCCATCACGCGGCAAATCATCGTGCAGCACGGTGGCTCGATCACGTGCGAAGCGCGCTCGCCCAAAGGCACTATCTTTCGTTTCTCGCTTCCAATCGCTCCTCTCCGTTCGCCAAAGTAGGCACGTGCGAAAAAGGCCTGTTTCGCGCGAGTACGACACCGGCACCTCCTTGTGGATCCCCGCTCGAGACGGTAAGGGAGGGCATGCGAAAAGATGGCCGCGCGTTCGATGCACTTCGTCCTGTTGAGATGCAGGTTGGTTTCCAGCGCACGGCCGACGGCTCGGTGCTCTATCGCGCCGGCGGCACGGTCGTCCTCTGCTCGGCTTCGATCGATCTCAAGGTGCCGCCGTTTCTCGAAGGAAAAGGGAAAGGCTGGGTCACTGCCGAATACCTGATGCATCCACGCTCGAATGCGCCACGACGCGAGAGCCGCGAAGGTCGCGGCAGCAAGAGCATCTCGGGACGGACGCACGAGATTCAGCGACTCATCGGCCGCGCTCTCCGCGCATCGGTCGATCTCGTGAAGCTTGGCGAGCGCCAAATCACGGTCGACTGTGACGTCATCGAAGCCGACGGCGGAACGCGCACGGCCTCCGTCACGGGCGGCTTCGTCGCCCTCGCGATCGCCGTCGACAAGCTCAAGAAGCAAGGACTCGTGACGACGGGCGTCTTACGTGAAGCCGTTGCCGCAGTGAGCGCTGGCATCATGAAAGACGGGAGCGCCGTGCTCGATCTTCCCTACGTCGAGGATTCGACGGCCGAGGTCGATCTCAATCTCGTGGCGACCGAATCGGGGAGCATCATCGAAGTGCAAGGCACCGCCGAGGGCGAGCCCGTCCCGCGCGCGCGCATCGACGAGCTCATCAGCCTTGCGAACAAGGGCGTCGGTGAGCTCGTGCGCGCCCAGCGTCGTACGCTCGAAGCGGCGGGCATCGACTTCAACTCCCTTTTGAAGAGCTGAAAGCGACGCTGCACCAATGAAGCTGGTTGTCGCGACGACGAATCAGGGAAAGCTCCGTGAGCTCCGCGAGCTCTTGAAAGACACGAGCGTCGAAGTCGTCTCGATGAAAGAAGTGCTCGGGCGCGATCTCGACATCGTCGAAGACGGCGCCACGTTCGAGGCGAATGCCGAGATCAAGGCACGCGCGGTTCACGCAGCGACCGGCCTCGCGACGCTCGCCGACGATTCGGGTTTGGAAGTCGACGCCCTGGGCGGTCAGCCTGGGGTGTACTCTGCACGTTTTTCGGGCGATGGCGCGACAGATGCGACCAATCGCGCCGCGCTCGTTCGAGCACTTTCGAACGTGAAAGACGAAGCGCCCCGAGGTCGATTTCGCTGCGTGCTCGCGCTTCTCGTGCCGAGCGTCGAGGGCCCGAACGAACGCGGGACCGGCGAGCGCGATCCCGTGCAATTTTTCCGCGGCTCATGCGAAGGACATCTGCTTCGCGAAGAGCGCGGAGAGAATGGCTTCGGCTATGACCCGCTCTTCGTTCCTGAAGAGGGCGACGGGCGCACCATGGCGGAGCTCGAGATGGACATGAAAAACCGGATCAGCCACCGCGCGAAGGCGTTTTTGGAGCTGAAAAATTCGCTCCAAACGCGTCCTTAGGGAATCGGTGTGCGCCCGAGCACGGCGGGCGACCTGTGAGGTTTCGTTCGCCCGCCTAGTCGGTCAGGAAATTCTCAACACCATCACAGCAGTTTGTAGTCGAACGCTACGGTTCCACCGAGGGCGCAGCCGACCTGAAACGCAAATGGTCGCTGGGCGCCCTCCTGCCATCTCCGCAACCTTCGTTCGCGGGCAACATCGGCACGACAGCAAGGTGCGACGCCGACTTCCGCGAAGCCCTAGCGAAGCGAAGAGCGTTCAAGGAATCGGGTAGTCGAAGGACGCAGAGGCTTGCGCAGTTTTTCCGCCGAGCTTGATGAGCGTTCCCGAGATCGTCCCCGCAAAGTGCGTCGGCGAAGACGACGTGACGTGGACGATGCAACTATTGTCGCTCTCGGTGGACCACGATCCCAAGGTGACGTCCGATGTCATGGAGGGAATGTGATCGGCCTTGGAGCAGGGGTAGTCGCCGACCGGAACGGGAAAGCCGCTGTTCAGAATGACCATGCTGAACGTGCCCGCCGCGAGCGTTCCGGGTCCTCCGTATCCAATGACGCGCCCGTTGTACGTCGTCTGATTGCCCGACTGAGTGCTGTCGCGCCTTCCGTACGCGCCCGTATCGGTGACCGTTTTTCCGTCGATCGTGTACGTGATTCCCGTCGTCACTCCCGGAGTGACGGGCGGCTGCGCGTCCGCACCGGAGTCGGAGGCACTTCCGTCCTTCTTCGTCCCGCCATCCGGCGAGATGTCCTTCGCGTCTTTTCCGGCATCCTTCGTTTTGGGATCGGAGTCGTCGTCCGATTCATCGTCGTTGGAGTCGTCATCGCTGTCGTCGTCGGCGGGCGTGGTGGGTGCGGCAGAAGAAGTGTTGCCGTCGGCGCAGCCGAATTGAATGGTGACGGCGCTGCAAGCTAGGACGAGAAGAAGTGCATGGAGTCGCATCTGCTTCGGGTTAGCACTCGAAAAACCGCGTGATTCTTAACAATCCAAGACGCACGCGGGTTCGTCACATGTACCGCCTTCGAACTTCGCGACGCGCCTTCTCCATGCAGATTCCATCCCTCCCTTAGTCCCATGCGTACGTGACCGCCGATGCCTTGCGGACCGCCGAACCCCGATTTCCCTCCACATTCAGCACTAAAAAAAGAATCTGCCCTTCCGGCCCGGGCGATCGTAAAGATGGACGACATGGTCGACTCCTCCATCTTTCCGCCCGCCTCTTCCGTCTACGGAACGACCCTTCGCGAGCACGTGCTCTCAGGAATGCAAGCCGCTCCCGGCGCCACCGGGCAGTTCACTTCGCTTCTCAATCACATCTCGCTCGCCATCCGCATCATCAGCTCGCGCGTGCGATCAGCAGGGCTCGCCGGCATGCTCGGCTACACGGGCAAGCAAAACATTCAGGGCGAAGACGTGCTCAAGCTCGACGAGTTTGCCAACGACGTTCTCGTGGAAGCGCTCGAGCGCAGCGGCCACTGCGGAATCATCGGTAGCGAAGAGCTCGACGAAGTGCGCGTACCAGGGTCGGCTGGCAAGTACGTCGTCTTGTTCGATCCGCTCGACGGCTCGGGCAACATCGACACGAACGGCTGCATCGGCACCATCTTTGCGATCTTGCGACGCCAGCCCGGTGAGCTCCTTCCCGTCGTCGACGAGGCCCTTCGTCCCGGCCGCGAGATCGTCTGCGCGGGTTACACGATCTATGGCCCCTCGACGACCTTCGTCCTTTCGACCGGACACGGGGTCGACGGTTTCACGCTCGATCCCAACGTCGGCGAGTTCTTCCTCTCGCATCCGAACATTCGCTGCCCCGCGCGCGGCAATACGTATTCGGTCAACGAGGGCAACTACAGCACGTGGGCCAAAGGCGTTCAGGACTGGGCCAATGCGATGCGCACGCCCGATCCCGAGCTCGGATCGCATGGGCTCCGCTACAGCGGCGCGTTCGTATTGGATGCACACCGCACGCTTTTGAAGGGCGGCGTCTTCGCGTATCCCGCCGATGCGAAGAACGGCAAAGGAAAGCTGCGTTTGCTCTACGAAGCGAACCCCATGGCCTACATCCTCGAGCAAGCGGGCGGCGCGGCGACGGACGGCATCAATCGCATGCTCGACGTGCAGCCCAAAGCGCTCCATCAGCGCACGTCGCTCGTCCTCGGCTCGAAAGACGACGTCGCGCGTTTCGCAGAGTTCGCCAAGCGCGGGTGACGAAGCTGCGCCTTAAAGGCAGCCCTGAATTTCTTTCTTGGTCGTCGCCACGCACGTCGCGATGTTCAGCGTGCAGGTCGTGATGTAGTCGCCCTGTTCACCGCAAGCGACGACTTTGGTGAAGCCTGTATTCTGAGCGCACTTTCCGAGAGCGAGCCCTGGGCAACTCTGGCCCTCGGGAAATTGCTTCTGCACGGCTCCACTGCAGTTCCAATCGCCATTCGCGGTGGGGCGCGCCTTCGCCGTGCTGATGTCTTTGATTCCGGGATTCGCGCGGCTGTCGTTGTCGTCGCAGTCGTTTCCGCCGCACTCGATGGTGCCTACGGTGCCCTTCGCCTTGTACCCATCGCGATCGATGTCGCAGGGATTCGCCGCATCACCATCGAGCATCCCCGCATCGCCGTAGACGACGACATCGGGCGGAAAGTCGATGACATCCGTTCGCGCGTCCGTCGGTCCCTCTTCGTCGACGGTGGACGCATCATTCGACGCGTCGCTCGAGCCATCGAGGCCGCCTTCGTCGTTGGTGATCGGCGTGTTCGAGAAGGTGACGTCCGGGAACGAGCACGCTACCGCGACAGCAGTTCCGCCGAGAACCAACGCGAACAAGATCGTTCGCTGCAATTCGATGCGCTTCAAAACGTCACCTTCGCTTCCATTCCCGTGCCGCGAACACCGACGGCAACATTCGAAGATTTTCCGTGCATGACGAGAAGCGTCACTCCGACTCCCGCCGCGACGACGCCGATTCCGAGGAACACAGGCGCAAGAACCGCCGTCGTTTTTCCGCGTGAAGCAGTGCTGCGGAGATCCTCGGGGCACCGGTTGTTGACGCATTCGTCTTCGACCTTGGACTTCGCGCTGCTGTACATGAGCCCCGTGACGAGCGAACCGACGAGAGTGACGCCGCCGACTCCGACCAGCGTCCAGCCGACGGGCGCCATCCATTTCTCGCGCGTCGGATCTTCGGCAGCAGGCGGAGGTGCTCCGCGGTTTGCGTCGGGAGACGGCGGCTTGAGAGAGCTCGTGCTCGCAGCAACGCTCGGTGCGGCGGGCGCCTCTTTGCGCTGCGACTTCAAGGTGACGCGTTTCGTTTCTCCTGGCGCCAGGTCCACCTTGTCGTTCTGCTGATCATCCGTCTTCCACGTCGCACGAATGCGGTATGCACCGGGATCGCGGTCGAGAAGCGTTCCGTTGAGTGCGCCAGGAAGGGGTTCGTCGTTGATCGTGATCGTCGCCGCCGTTCCACTCACGTCGGGCGGGGCTTCGATCGTGAGGTGAGAGACCTTCACCGCGAGGCGTTGCGCGCCCGCATCGGAGTCGGCTTCCCAGCCTGCGTACTTGGTGTCGGTGTTGATCGCGAGCGCGCGCTTGAGATCGAGCCAGCTGCGGCGAGCCGTCGCGAAGTGTCCGTTCTGCTCCTCACACTCGGCGAAGTTACGGAGGCTGCCGAGTCCCTTCGGATGAATGTCGTACGCGCGACGAAAGAGCGGAGAAGCGTTCGTGCAATCGCCTTTTTGGCGATACTCACGGCCGCGCGCGAAAAGATCTTTGGCGTCGCCTTCGGAGTCGGCACGCGCGCTCGTCGCGACGAGACTGAGCCCGAGTGCACCACAAAAAGCAAAGCGAGAAAGCATGGTGGTTAGTATGGACGAGGCTTATCGGGATAGTCCAGGCTTGCTGGCCATCTCCGTCCAGAAGAGGCGCAAAATGCGGCCTCGCGGCCTGATGGGCCATGGCCTCATGGGAAACCCGAGGCACGACTCCGCGCCTTTTTTCAAGGTGGTTCTCTAAGAAGGCTAGCTCCAGCTAGCTAGAACGTGTCGCCGTTGTCGCGCGGCTTCGGCGGCACGGTGGGCGCACTCGTGACCGTGCCAACGGGCACCGGGACCTTCGGAACGTCGACGCGTGGCGGATTGGGCGGAACGTGATTGGCGGTTGGCTTTTGCGACGCAGTTTCGACGCTTCGCGCAGATGGGGCCGCGCTCGCGGGCGGTTGCGAGGGCGCTATGTTGGAAGCAGTGACGGCGGTCGAAGGAACGATGGCAGTGGTCGGGAGTGCGGAGAGCACGGGCGGAACGGTCGTCGTAGAAGACGGAACGGCAGTCGATGATGCGGCGGCCTCGTTCGTCGCCGCATTCTTTTTGGGCGAGAGTGCGAGCGTGATCCCAACACCGAGGATCGCAACGACTCCGACCGCGCTGGCGATCACGCCCAATTGCTTCTTGTCTTTCTTGAACACGGCCGAAGGCATCGGCGGGGGATCCATCGTCTCCCGGTTGCTGCTTTCGGTGAGCATGGCCGAGAATTCGTCGAACGAGAGATCCGGGCTTCGCACGTTCAAGGCTTCGCTCAGGGCGCGCGCGAAATCGGTCGCGGTTTGAAAGCGGAGGGCGAGGTCGTCGGCGAAAGCGCGCGAGAAAACGGACGCGAGACTGCTTGGAAGGTCCGGTGAGCGTTGATGAAGTGAAACGACCTTACGCGTGCATACTGCAACCAAAATGTCTTCGACCGTTTCGCCGTCGAACGGAATGCGCCGCGTGAGCGCTTCGTACGCGAGCACGCCCAACGCCCAGACGTCCGAGCGCGCATCGAGTGTCTTGATTCCGCGCGCTTGCTCCGGGCTCATGTAGGCGGGACTGCCGACGAGAATGCCTGCCGACGTCTTGAACGTTCCCGCGTTACCGAGCGCGCCCGTCTGCCGCGCGATTCCGAAGTCGAGAATCTTCACCAGCAAGAGCTCGCGATCGTCACGCGTGAGGAAGATGTTCGCGGGTTTCAGATCGCGATGAAGAACGCCTTCGGCATGTGCCGCAGACAGACCCGCAGCGATCTGCGAGATGACGACGGCCACGGCAGGTGGCGGCATCCTTCCCGTGCGAAGCAGGACTTGTTCGAGCGAGCGTCCCTCGAGGAGCTCCATCACGAGATAGGGAACGCCCTTCTCTTCGCCGTGGTCGGTGACGCGCACGATGTGGCGGGTCTTCTTGGAGAGCCTGGCGGCGATTTGCCCTTCGGAGCGAAAGCGCTCGACGAGGTGCATGGCTTCGTCCGTGTTGTGGAGGATTTTGACGGCGTATTCGCCATCCAGGGTTTCGTGGCGGGCTGCCCACACTTCCCCCATCGCGCCTGCACCGACCTTGCGAAGAAGCTTGTATTTTCCCCCGATCGTGTCGCCTACATCTACCTCCAACATCGCCGCGTACGCCATTCGGGAAAGAACTTTCTCGCGCCTCGCGCGCGACCTCACGTTACCCTAAATGAATGCACGACCAAAGTACGCGTCGAAAAAGAGTAGACGTCGTCAAAGCGGTCGTCCCTGAAGAAAGCTCCGAAGCGTTTGCGGCCGTCGTAGGTCAGTCACTGCGACGCATTCGTCAAGAGCACGGATGGACACAAGCCGAGCTCGCAGAAGCTGCGCGCCTCTCATCGAACTACGTTGCGCGTCTCGAACGCGGTGAGCTCGTCCCTTCGTTTCTCGTCGTGCATCAGCTCTGCGCTGCGCTCGGCGTGCAACCCAACGAGCTCCTCGAGACATCTGAAGAGGCGAAAGAAACGGCCAAGCGCCGACTCGTTCGCTGAGAGATTCGTCAGAGCTCGGAGAGTGAGCGCGAGAGCGACAACGCGAGTGCGAGACGCGCGATGACATCCGAGGCGCGCGGTCCCGAAAGCTGCGCGGATCGTTCAGTCGATGCAGGGTCGGAGGATGACGTAGCAGCTCTGTGCCGAGACAGTCGCACGACGAGGCTCGGGGGAATTCCGATCGCGTGCTCCGCGTCGATCGCCCATTCGGCGATCAGCATCGCGCCGTCGACGAGCCTTTCACGAATGCCGAGCCGGAGTACTTCGTCTTCGAGCTGAGGTCCACGTAGGCGGTAAAGATCGGCGTGAAGGAGGACACCCTCTGCGAGCGCGTACTCGTGAAGGATCGTGAAGGTCGGGCTCGTGATGCGCGTCGTTCTCGAGACGCCGAGCGCACGCGCGATCGCACGCGTGAGAAATGTTTTTCCCGCGCCGAGATCTCCTTCGAGAAGGACGACGTCCCCCGCTTCGATCGTGTGGGCGATGGCTCGCCCGAGAAGGCGCGTCGCCCGACGCGTCGGCAAATCGACGCGCATGTCAGAAGCGGTAGAACACGCCGAGCGTCGTGTCGAAAAAGGCGAGCGCACCCGAGCCACCCGCCGCGACGCTGACGTTGGGCGCGATTTCGAGCGACAATTCGGGCGTGATCGCCATCCCGACGAAGCCGCCTCCGCGCGCGAGGAAGCGCGCCTTTTTGTCACCGGCGAAGGGAATGAATGCGCCGATCTTCGCTTCGGGACCGATGTAGAACCGCCCCGACTGAGCATTCTTGTTCAAGAAGAGTGCGTAGCGCGCGCCGCCATCGAGGAGAAAGGAGCCGGGGCCGATCGCGCCGGCCGCCGCGTCGAATCGGAGCTCGAGTGCGCTCGTGGAACGGTCGGGATTGTCCTTGTTGTCGGAGGTCGTGAGGACCGCGTAGCCGAACGAGGCTTGGACGAGCAACGAGGTCGCATTGCCGACGGCGCCCGTTGGACGTTTGAACGCGCTGATGAAACCGACGCCGAGACCCGCGACGAACGGATGGTCTTCTCCGTAGCCCCGCGGTGGCGGGGTGAAGACATGAACTTCCGCGGGAGGCGGCTGCGGGACCGGCGCAGGTACGGGCGGCGTCGGCTTCGGTGGCTCGGGTGTGGGCTCGGGTTTTGGCAAGGGTTGCGGCGGAACGTTCTTTTTCCAAGGAAGCTCGGCGCCGTTGATACCTTCGGGACGGAGCAAGAGCGCGAGCATCTCGGCGATTTGCACGCGCGCGTTGGCGACCTCGACGTCGCGCGCAACGAGCTCGACGCGTCCGGTCCCCACTTGGCAAGCTTCGAGATCGATCGCGTACACGCCGGCCGCGCGCGCTTCGACCTTGGCCGAGAGCGTCCAGTTTGCGTCGGCTGTTTTGCCCGCAGCGATGAGCTCGGCTTGCGTGTCGAACACGCCGTCCTTCGAAGACTTTTCGGCGCGCGTCGCGGCGGCTGCTGGAACGAGCGTGTGTCCGCGATCGGTCGTTGCGCCAGAAGCTGCACCCTTGAGCGTCACGAGATCTTTTTTGTCGGCAGCGCCCTCGGTGGCGCGAAACGGAAGGACGACGACGTTGTCGGCCAACGCGTCCGTCGCAACGAGAAAGGTCAGGATTCCGAGGGTCCGAGAGATCGCTCGCATCTCGCGGCTTTAGCATATTTGGGCCGGCTCTTAGGACCTCGATCGCAAGACGCTCGTGATCCGGCCTCCCTTGGTGACCGCGTATTCGCGGTCGCGCCAGACGATCTTCCGAGACGAGAGTGCCCCTATCCATGCGCCGAGCAAGAGGAAGTCGACGACTGGCGTCGTGAGCGCGCGGAGGATCGTGGCCCCCGCGGACGCCGATCTAAAAATACGAAAGCGAAGCACGAGCGCATGAAAAATTCGCAGACCGACGATCAGTGAGACGGATTCGAGAATCCACGGGTGCGCCGAGACCGAGCCGCGTTGCGTGCACTCTGCAACGATGAGGAGCGGCACCGCGAGAGCGAGCGGCGCATTGGTAAAAGGATAGAGAGGCGCGAGAAATGGGCGATGCGCGAAAAGCACGCGAAGCCAACGAACGAACTGCGCCTCTTGTGAGGCGAACGTGCGCTCGTGGTTCTCGACACGAACCTCGGGACCAAGAAGAACTTTTCCGTGCGCGCGATGCACGGCTCGGGAGAGCGCGAGATCATCACCGATGAATGCTTCGAGGTTCTCGTAGCCACCGATGGCGTTCAGCGTCGAGGCCCGCATCGCCGTCGCTTTGCCTGCAAGGCTCGGAGCACCCCCGAGAAGGCGTTCGAGCTGCCACACCGATGCGAACGATTGCGTCGTACACGTGAGGACAGTCTTCGAGAGCCATTGCCCCAGGAACGTTCCGCCCTCGGGCATGGGTACGCCAAACGACACGGCCGACAGTTTCTCGGGCAGCGAGTCGACGAGCGCCGAGAGCGACCCCGCGTCGAAGCGGACGTCCGTATCGGCGGAAACGAGGATGTCTTCGTCTCGGAGCGGCGATGGCAAGCGATCGAGCCCAGCGCGAAGCTTTGCGATCTTCGGATTCACGGGATCCGCGCCGCGTGGAACGACGAGAACGCCTCTCATGTCGAGAGCCGGCGCGACGTCGTGCACGACGATGAACCGCTCGATGGGAGTCTCTCGTTGCGCCGTGTCGGCTTCTATCTGCGCCAGCCAGATGGCGTCGAGGCGTTCATTTGGTCGCAGCAAGATCACGCGGGCGGCGGCACTTTCGTGCCTATTTCTCGAGCGCAAGACGAGCAATGCGACGCCCGCCACGAAGGGCAGCACCGCACCGAAGAAAAGGGCCGTGAGTGCTCCGCCCAGCGCGGCGTCGGCGAGCACGCGGGAAGCCGTCAAGGGATGCGTCCGAAGTAGCCGAGCTCGGGAAGCGCGAGGCGCAAGTTCACCATCCTTCTCACGATGGGGCGCGTCGTCCGTTCGAGCGAGAGGTGCTCTGCCATGCCGAGCGTAAGAGGTGCACCCGGATCGCGCGCGCTCGAAGCCAAGAAGCGAACGTAGAAAGGAGCGCGATCGATAACACGTGTAGGTTGCACTATTCTGAGACTGCCGTTGGCGGAGCGCCCTCCCACGTAGGAGGTCGGCACCGGCAGGAGCCAGTTGGAGAGCGATGGTCTCACGATGCGCGCAGCGTGCTTCTCGGAGTTTACGAGGCCGCCCGTCTCGATCGTAGAAACGGTGCGCGTCCCGCGTGACTCGGTGTCGAAGAAGACGCGCGTCCCTGGGCCGTCGTGGAAACGTCCCCACGACCAGCTCGAGAATCCCTTCTCGATGGGCTCGATGCCGCGATTCTCGTCGTGATAGCCCGTGCCCGAAAAGTCGAAGCCGCGAAAGTTCGCCGTGACACGCGCGCGCGGCACATGGGCGCGCCACTCGTGCCCGTCGGCCAGGGTCACGTAGTCTTTGGTGAGCGGAGCTTCGAGCGGCTCGACGCGGATGAGCCCGTTCAGCCGCTTTCGGCGTGCGACAGTGATGTCGTCGATGTCGATCTCGAGGCCGCCATTCTCGTTGTACGAGAGTGCGCTCTTCTCGACGCGAAGACGACGTTTCGCGAGCGTGAGCGCGTGGCGCCCGTATTCGCTGAAGACCCAAGCGACGCGCCTTCCCTTTTCATAGAGCGCGACGTTGATCGCAATGTGATCTTCGGGGTGCGCGATTTCTCCGGAGTCGCGGCGACGGGCGTAGTGCGGAGAGAACACGGAGCCGATGAAGAAGATCGCGACGAGCGCCTTCTCGCCGTCGTCCGAAATCGCATCGAGATACCACCAGCGATAGCTCCCGGGCCCTCCACGAAAGGAGAGGTCGAACGTCATCGCAGATCCTTCTCGACGAGATCCGCCACGAATCTTCCTCCGAGCGTCACCATCGGAACGCCGCCGCCAGGGTGCGTCGCTCCGCCCACGTAATAGAGGCATTTGCGCGCGTCGCGATTCGAAGGGCGTTCGAAGGGGGCCAGGCGACCATGCGGAGCCGTGCCGTAGATCTCGCCGTGAGGAGATCCCGTGCGTCGCAGGTCGATGGGAGTGCGCACGCGCAGATGACGGATGCGCTCCCGCAAGTTGGGAAGACAGTGCTTCTCGATCGCGCTGAGGATGAAGCTCGAATGGCGCTCCGTGTGCGAGGCCCAATAGTTTTCGTCGTGCGCGGCCGGTGCATTGATCATCGCGAAGGCCACATGATGCCCTGGCTTCGTTCGCGAAGCATCCACGAGTGACGGCACGCTCAAATAGACGGTCGGTTCCGCGGCAATCTCCTGGCGTTCGAAGATGGCATCGAACTCTTCGCGGTAGTCTTTCGGAAAGATGACGGTGTGCATCGCGAGTTCGCGCGCGTCTCCTTCGAATGCGAACGTCACGACGAACCCGCTCAAAGAGGGTGTCGCACGTTCGGCGCGACGCGAGCTCGAAGCGCCAGACTTCTGCACCCACGTCGCCGCGGGATCGACATTGGCGACGACGACATCGGCGATGAGCTCTTCCTGCGGCGTGCGCACCCCTTTGATTCGCTTGTCTCCGATGAGCCCGACGACATCCGTCTCGTAGCGGAATTGGACGCCGGCGCGTGCCAACGACTCGGCCAAGCGCGCAGCGAGCGCGTGCATGCCGCCGTGCGGATAAAAGGCGCCGCTTTGCATCTCGAGATCGGCAATCATCGCAAAGGCCGCGCTCGAAGCAAAAGGGGAGCCTCCCGCATAGGTCGCGAAACGGTCGACGAGCATTCGCATCTCGGGAGACTGAAACCATTTTTCGGCGAGCTCATGCAGCGTGCCGAGCCCCATTCCGAGCGTCACGGCCTCGCGGCCACCCTTCATGATGCGCCGCGCGAAGTCGAGATAGCCCTCGAACGGAGCCTCGAGGTACGGGTTCCCCGCAATCCGTGCGATGCGGGCGCATTCCGCGAGGAACGGCAAAAAGCGTTCGCCGTCTTGCGCATTGATCTCCGCGACCTCTCTGGCCGTGCGCGTCGCGTCGTCATGAATGGAGAGCTCTTTACCGCTCGCAAAAAAATAGTGGCAGCTGGGATCGATGCGTTGGAGCTCGGGGAAGCGCGCTTCTGCGTTGACGGCGGCGAAGGCGCGCCGCACTTCATCGGGCATCGTCAGGAGGGTCGGCCCCGTGTCGAACACGAACCCGTCGACCTCGAGCTTGGCAGACTTTCCTCCGGGAAATGGGGCGCGCTCGACGAGCGTG
>JAHFDV010000115.1 GCA_023248815.1 Myxococcales bacterium | reverse complement strand
GCGTTCGGATTGACCTTCAGTTCCGCGTATCCGACGCGGTAATCCGGCGCGCCGACGTCGGCGCCCTTTTCGGGCGGAGCCGAGAGACGACCGCGCACGAGGTGCACCGAGACGAACGCATTCGGGAAGAACTCGTCGCGCACGGGAATCGTGACGACCGGCATCGGTCCCTTGAGCGTCTGCACTTCACGATGCAAGACGCCTGCGCGTTCTACCGTGATGAGCGCTTGCGCTTCTTTGTATGGGCTCCGCACGAGAATTCGTGCGCTCTCACCGGTGTCGTAGACGGCCTTGTCGAGCTCGAGCTTGATCGAACGCGAATCATTGGCGGACCACGCCGTCGGCGACTTTGCATCGACGGCTTCGGAGTACGCATAAAAGCTGACACTCGACCGCAGCTCGTGGCCACGCGGGTCTTTGGCGGTGGCGCGAAGAACGAAATAGCCCGCGTCGGGAACGCGAACCGAGCACGCGGTCTCGTCGGCCTTCGTCACGACATCGCAAGTGGCGACGACTTCGTCTTTCACCTTCGTCTTCTTCGAAGATCCTCCGCCCTCGCTCTCTTCGATCGCCCCCGTCCACTTTCGTTGGACGAGCTCGAGCTTCACGGTCACTCCCGCGCGATGATTTCCGTTGGGTTCGAACGCGACGATCCCGGGCTTCATCGTCGCACCGACGCCGACGAAGCGCTCTTTGGGTTTCTTGAGCCCAACGTAGAACTCCCCGGGGTGAACGACGACGGAGGCTGTTTTCGAGACCGTTTCGTGCGTGAAGTCTTCGATCTCTGCTTGGAAGCTGACCTCTTCGACGCCGCGTTGACCGGGCATCGCGAGCGACAGGCTCTCGTTCTTGGCGCCGCTCGTATCGAGGGGCCCGTCCTTGCGAAGGAGCTCCGACACTTTCAGATTTTGATCTCCGTAGTCGCCCGTGAAGGCTTCGTCGGACGTCGCATACGTGTCCGCACCCTTGGGTACGAAGGTCGACGGCGATCGCACCGCGAGGAGATAGGCCGGGGCTTCGCCCATCGGCGCGCCGAACAAATATTCTCCGTGCACCGCGAACTTCGCCTCGTCGCCTCGTACGTAGGAGGTCTTCTCGGGGTCGATCGTGACGCGGAACTCACTCGCCTTGTAGGCGGCCAGGAGCACACTCGAATTGAACTCTTCGCCTTCTGCTCGACCGATCGACGCCGAGATCGTCCCGTCACCGAGGTGGGCCGTTCGCGGAATCGCCACGTCTGCGCTGAATGCGCCGAATGCGTCGATCTTCGTGCGACCTTCGAACACACGTTCTCCCTCGCCGTCTTTGAAGAGCACTCGCACTTCGCTTCCCTCGGGCGCCACGAGCGCATCCGAGTCCACGCGACGAACGAGCCCCGCGACCTTGATGGTCTCCCCCGGCCGGTAGACGCCGCGATCCGAATAGACGATGCCGTCCCACTCGGTACGGGGCGAAAGGTGCACGTACCCGCTCGCGCGTCGAATGCCTGACGATTCCTCGAGGCGCTCGAACGTGACGTCGTCGCCCTTCCTCGCGAAGATGAGCCAGTCGTCTTCGACCGAGGCGTATGCATCCGAGCCTTTTCCGCGAACGCGCACGGGCATGAGTTGATCTTTCGTGAACGATGCAAGCCCGGAAGCGTCGGTCTTCGAGGTGAACGTGAGATCTTTGCTCGCGCGCGTTGCCGTGACTTCGACGCCCTCTACGGGCTTGCCCGTCGCGAGACTCGTGATCCAGACGAGGCTGCCGTTCTTGCTCATTTTTGCGGTGATTCCGCGATCCGTCACCGACACCATCGCACGTTGAACCGGATCCTCCTGACCGGGAACGCCGAGCGCGAGGAGGGCGATGCCGGCGCCGTTCGTCGTGCCGAGAATCTTGTCGAGATCGAGCGTCTGCACGAAGCGGACGTTTTCGCCCGTTCCTGGCGAGCTCCACGCATAGCGATATCCACCGGCGAGGAACCCGGTGGGTGACAGCGCTTTGTTGGAATAGAGCTCGCGGACCTCGCGCTCACGAATCGTCGCCGTCATCGTTCCGAACGTGGGGACGTTCACGATTCCGTAAGGGACCTTGTGCGCGCGCACTCCGAAGTTCACGCCGCGCTCGAGGACATGACCTTGAATTCCGAGAACGGCTTCGAACGGCGGAATGGGACGCGAAGGTTCGTCGGTGGGCTTCTTCGGTCCGGGCGCGCTCTGTTCCTGGGATTCGCCCGCATTCGACTCGACCGCGTTGCCTTCATTCTTCTTCTCCGTGCCTCCCGTGAAGGGCGCCTCGGTATCGATGTCGAAGAAGATCTCTTTGGCGAGCTTTTGACCGAACGCATCGTGGAGTCCTGCCTTCAACGAAACGCGATAGCGCTTTCCCATCTCGGGGTTCACGCCGAGAACGAACTCGCGCGTCGGCATCGGCTTCTTCTTCGGCTGACGCGCGGTCTCGACGCGCGGCGCAGTCGTCCTGAGGCTCGCGTAGAAGTCGTCGGGCATGACGGGGTTCGAAAGCACGACCGAAATGTCGTTGCCCGCTTGGCAGCGACCGAGCCGCGAATCGTGAACGCGGGGACAACGAACGTCGATGAGACGCAGAGGTCCGTAGGTGCGTGTCGTCACGCGTTGCTCTTTCGTGAAGGTGAGAGGTCCCTCACCGCGCAGGCCGCGCTCGATCACGAACTCGACCGTCGCATCGAGTGGCAGCGCATCTTTGCTCGTGATCGCGACGGCTTCTTCGACGCGGTCGTCTTTCTGCTCGGGCTTCGGACGCGTAGCCTTGAAGGGCACGCTCTTCGGCGCGCTGCTGTTCGCCACGTAGACGAGGAGCTTCCCCTTCTTTTCGATTTCCTGCAGGTCGATGCGTTGATTGAAGTTGATGCGCAGCGACGAATCGGGACGCAGTTGCGCTTCGGCCGTGGGCGAGAACCCGAGCACGCGAGGCGATTCGGTCGAGAATTCGAACGCGGCGTCGTTGGCGAGTGCCGTTCCTTCGAGCGATTTCGTCCCCTTGGGAACACTCACGCGAAACGTCGTTCCGCCAGGAAGCGGACCTTCCGCCGAGAAGAGGAGGCCGTGCGTTCCAACCCAGCGCCATTTGCCATGTACCGCTTCGCCGCTTTCGGTGCGGAGCGCGATCGCGGGAACTCCCGCTTCATCGTCTTCGTTCTCGATCGAGCGCATCGCGCGATTGAAGAGGATGGTGACGGCCGGTGCCCGTCGATCCCGAACCGTTCCTTTGGGGCCGAAGAACACGACGGCGAAGTCGCCCTGCGTTCGCGGTCCGTGTGCGGCATCGTCCGGGGAGAGCGTTCCCGAGACGGGGACATTGGGAGGCGTTTCGAGGCAGCTCGCTACGAGAAGACCGAGAAGTGCAGATTTGCGAGGAAAGCGCATGTTTCGTTGCAGCCTTTTAGCGAAAACGGGTGGCGAAGCCTATCGACGGTTTCGTACGCACCTCCTATGCGCGAGCCGATACCCTGATTCCTCAGGTGACTCGTTTTTTCGCGCTGGCTGACTACAATGGCCGCCGCCATGCACACCGGACGACGCCTCGTGATTTCAAGCCTCGCACTCGCGAGCAGCGCATCCTTGCCCATCGCCTGCCGCCCTACGCCCTCCCCCACGCCGCAAACGGCCGACAGCTCCACCGCCAGAAATCCGCTTCCCCCCTTCGAGGGCTCGGCGCAGGTCCCTCCCGCGCAGCCTCCCCCCATCGCGCCCCTGTCGAGCGCGGTCCGCATCGAAGACGAGCGCAACACCATCGCCGTCTTCCGTGACGTTGCAGCCTCGACCGTGTTCGTGACGCAGAAGCGCATGGTCGTGACCGACATGTTCGGTACGACCGAAGAAGTGGCCGCAGGATCAGGGTCGGGATTCGTGTGGGACGCAGAAGGTCACGTCGTCACCAACTTTCACGTGGTCGACGGAGCGCAATCGCTCACCGTGAGCTTCGACTCGCAGCAAGTGCTCGAAGCGAAGGTCGTCGGCATCGAGCCCCGCAAAGACATCGCGGTCCTCAAGATCAACGTGCCCGCCGCCAACCTCAAACCCGTGCGCATCGCCAATCGCGCATCTCTCGAGGTGGGGCAAAAGACCGTCGCGATCGGCAATCCCTTCGGCCTCGATCACACGCTCACGACGGGCGTCATCAGCGCGCTCGGACGGCAAGTGGTCGGCGCAGGCGGCGTCACTATTCGCGACATGATTCAGACCGATGCCGCGATCAACCCTGGAAACTCGGGTGGACCTCTCCTCGATTCGACGGGTGCCCTCATCGGGATGAACACGATGATCTATTCGAAGAGCGGAAGCTCGGCGGGCATCGGCTTCGCAGTTCCCGTTTCGATCATCGCGCGGATCGTTCCGCAGCTCATCAAGAGTGGAAAGGTCGAGACCGTGGGGCTCGGAATTCCCCTCGATCCGCAGCGGCGCATCGAACGGCGCCTCGGCGTGAAGGGCGTTGCCGTTCTCGAGGTTCCGAAGGGCACACCAGCCGAGCGCGCTGGCCTTCGTCAACCGAGGCGCGTGCCCGGCGGAATCTCGCTCGACATCATCGTCGGGGTCGACGATCAGAAGGTCGACGACTACGACGATCTCTACAACGTCCTCGAGCCGCACCGACCTGGTGACAAGGTGGTCGTGAAGGTGCGACGGGGCGACGAAGTCGTCGATGTCCCGGTCCAGCTCGAGCTACTTCGGTAGCTCTCTATTCCTTACTCGTTGAAGGGGCGACCTCCCCCGGACCATGGATCGACGTTCCCGTTGTTCGTCGGCGGCGTGAGGAGTCGGAACTTGGGATTCTCTGGAGGACGCGGCGTCGCGACATCCCACGCTTCGACGAGGTGCGACGTGTAGCCAATTTCGATGCGTGCAACCTGCACCGAAGGCCCCGAGAGCGTGAACGGAATGCGCCTTCGCTCTCCCCCCGATGCGTTTGCGGGGCGTGAATCGCCAACGGCAAGGATCTCGAGCTCACCGCTCACCATCGGTGAATACCCGCTCTTTGTGCGCGTCACTTCGACGATGTAGCTGCCCGGTTTGAGCGCGCTCACGGCGAAGACCTCATGACCACCCGTCGTCGTTCCCTCGGCACCGAGTGTCGTGCGACCGCCGAGCCACGAGATGCGAACGCCATTGGGATCGATGAGGGCGATATCGAGATCTTCGCCACTCGACCAGTTGCCGGAGACTCTCACGTCGCCTCCGAGATTGTTGTCGGGACCGTTGGGCGCTTTCGCCAATGCTTGCGTGAATGCCGCTCGCTTGTCTTGCGGCACATCGCCCGAGAGTATGTCCGAGAGCTCGCGCTTGCCAGTGGCCTGAGAGCAGACGACGGCTCGGGCGACGACGCTCGGATCGCTCGAACGCTCTTCGGCGAGCGTGATGCGATGCGCACACGCTTGCTCCGGATTGGCGAGCCGCGCGTAGACATCCGAAAGGCGATTCTGCAGTGCAGGATCATCGCGACGCACATCGACGGCGCCGCCGAGAATGCGCACGGCTTTTTCGCGATCACCTTCACGTGCGGCGACATCGGCCCGTGCCAAGAGCGCATCGATGTCGAGCGCGTCGCGTGCGGCCCACTGATCGGCCAGCGTGTGCGCGCGGGGAAGATCGCCGAAGCGTGCGACGGCAGAGTAGAGTCCCTTCGCGGCATCACGACTATCGGGGCTCGTCGCAGCCTTGTTTTCCGCTGCAAAAAGTACCGTCTGGCTCTTCGACTTCCATTCGACGACGTCGCTGCGGACGTAGCCCTGACGATCCCAAACACGCTTCATGGGGACCATACGTCCACCGGGATTCACGGGCGGGCGCCGACGCGGCATGGCAATGTCGTCACGCGGCCGCTCCTGCGGTTGGGCCATCGTCACGGGCGGAGGCATTGGAGGCACTGCAGTCGCCACGGGCGCAGGTGCACGCTTCGCGGCTTCTTCCATCTTTGGCCCGGCGAAGTTCGTCGCCGGCGAATCGCCGTAAGCATCCATCGCGCTCGGGGCCTTCGATTTCGACTCGCTGGCGCGCCCGAGTTCTGCACGACCGCCTCCGCCTTGGCCAGAACCGCTCAAGCCGAAGCCGAGCGCCCCCGTCGCGCTCCCTGTCGCAGCGCCCTTGTCGAGCATCGCACCGAGATCTTTGTTTCGCGAATCGCTCGACTCGCCTTCCGCCTGAGAGTTCTCGCCGCCGGCTGTTCCATGCATCTCGTCTTCGCCGGTCCACGTCGCGACGTCTTGATTGCGGTCGAGTTTGAACGCATCGAACATCGCCTGACTCTCGAGAACGAGCAGCGAGGTGTACGGGCTCGCGAGGTGATAGCGCTTCGAGAGCGTCGTGATTTCGTTCTTCGCGTCGCTGCCGCCCCGTTCTTCGAGCTCTTGCATGCGCATCGCCGCGTAGAGGCGTGGAACGAACGCATTGCCCGCGTCGTTGGCGGCGGTGATTTTGATCGGGAATTTGCGCTCGAAGTACTGTCCACCGAGCGTTCCGCGAAGCACGGCCTCACCTTCGACCTCGGGACGGGTCATGCGAACACCGATGAACGACTCCGAGCCTGCCCGAACGGTTCCGAGATCCGCCCCTGTCGCAGTGACGAGTCCTTCCGGAAGGGTCAGCGTCGCATTCTTGATGCGCGCTCCCGAAGCCGCGAGTGCGATCTTCGCGCCAATGACGCGCGTGCTTTCGCCCGGAACGAAGGGCAAGAGGGTTCCACCGCCTGCTCGCGCATACGCACCGAGCAAACGTGTGTCGGCGTCTTGTCCCACGGCAACCGTCGTCAACGTCGCGTCGGTTCCCGAGAACACGCGCTGCACTTCTCCGGCGAGATGACGTGCAACCACGGGACCGCTCGAGGCCGATCCGTCTCCGATGTAGATCATGTGGACGCTCCGTTGGCTCGCGTCTCCCGACTTGAACCAGCCCGTAGGCTTCACGGCCGGCGCGTTCTTGCCCGCAGAGATCGCCGACTTCGCCATTGCGAGAAGATTGCTGCTGCCATCCGGGGTCGTCTGCGCGAGAAAACGCAACGCAGAAGCCTTCACGGGAGCTCCGACGAATGCGAGCCCGCCCGGCATTTCGCGGCAAGCCGCGTCGCACGTGAGAACGGTCACGCGGTCGCGCGGATCCATCTCCTCGATTGCGGCGCCAACGAGCCGATTCGCCTGCGCAAAACGCTCGCCGAACATCGAGCGACTCGTGTCGACGACGATGACGTGATCGCGGTAACCCTCTTCTTTGTTGCGCGGCAAGTTTGGACGGAGCGCGATTACACCGAACGGCTGCGCGTCTTCGCCGCTCGCCGCGTACCCGTAGGTCGTGATCTCTCGCGCCTTCTCGCGTGGCGAGTAGTCGATCGAGAAGTCGCCGCTCGGCAAGAACCCGGGCTGTGAGAAGCGAATCGAATCGCTCCCGTTGTCGTCGGCGGTGCTCGCACCGTAGCCGCGCGCTTTGACGCTCCCCTTCTCTGCGCCGGCAACGCGTACGTCGAAGTTCACTTCGTCGACGCGCGTGAGTCCTGCGCCCGATTGCGGCAGCGGATACGTGTATCGCCGAGCGCCTGCGGTTGCGGGAACGAGCTGCGTATACGAGAGCACGACGCGACGCGAACCGTGCGCCGGGATCGGGAAAATCTTGAGCTCGAAACGACCGCCGCGCTTCCATTCGAGAAGTGCGGGATCGCGCCAGGGCCCAGGAACCCAGATGATTTCTTCTTTGGGCTTCGGCATGTTCGGCGTCGCGTGTTGGATGACGCCACGCCAGATCGCCGCCGCCTTGTCCTTCTCGACGAAGGCTGCTTCGACGAGCTTTCCGTCGACTTCCAATGCCAAGCGTTCGATCTGCGCATCCGGCGGGAGGGGAAAGCGGAAGAGGCCTTCGAGCTCGTCACCCGTCGTATTCGAGAACGTCTCGTCGATCTCCGTGCGCGCCATCATGTCCGACACGCGAACGTGCACGTCGTGGCGTGCAAGGTGGACTGCGCCGATCTTTTCGTCGTTTTGCCCCGGCTTCTTCGCACGAAGCTCACCGAGGCCCGGTGCCGCGCGTTCGCCGTCGTTCGCGTCCGTTCGCGAGCCCAGAAGGCGTTCGTCGGGGGATCGCAGCGAAGCGAAGACCGTCACGTCGCCCGAAGACGTCAGCACGCCTTCCTCACCGCGGTTCACGAGCTCCTTTCGCGAATTCGATGCGAGCTCGACCGTTCCGCGCGTCACGTTCACGCGCGATTCGCGATCGCCTGCGAACATTTCGAACTTCGTTCCGATGACTCGCACGACGCCGCCGGGGACTTCGATCTCCGCGACACTGTCGTCGATGTGCGCGACATCCGCGAGAGCGATGCCGCGATTGAGCCTTGCGAAGCGTCCGCGTTTGTCGCGCAATTCGAGCTCCGAATCGCGGTCGAGTGCAATCGCCGTCCCGTCAGCGAAGCGGAGTCCTGCGGTCGTCTTGCTCGCTACGCGAATCTTCGCGCCCACACCGATCTTGTCACCGGCTTTGGCGGCTCGACACGCGGAAGACTTGCCGTCGCAGATCTCGAGTCCGCTCGATTCGCCTTCGATCGCCGCCACTTCCCCTTGCCAGGGATCACCGACCGAAGCGGAACGCTCGTCGACCTTGGACCCATCGATCGAGAGGATGACCCCCGCAGCGAGCAGCAGCGCCGCCCCCGAAACGGCGGCGATCGTGAACCGATTGGCTCGTCGATCGGCGAGCGTTTCTCGGCTCGACTTCGTCGTCCGACGATCGAGCACGGCTTCCAGCTTGCTGGCGGCGTCGTCCTTCGGAACGATCTCCGCATTCGGCGTCGCCGAGACCGCCGCATTCTCGTTCGAGCCCGTCGCTTGCGCCACGACCTCGGGAGGAGGAGGCGGAGGTGGCGGGTAGGCAACGGGCTCGCTCACGATCGCGTTCGCTTCGATCTTGCGAATCACGCGCTCTTCCATGTCGCGCGGCATCACGAAGTCGGCCGAGGCGGCGCCGACCTTCTTGGCGGCGAGCTCCGCATCGTGCTTCAAGTCACGGCAGTCGCTGCAATCGGCGATGTGGGCGTAGAGCTCGTCGGATGCGTCTCCTTCGAGCACGCTCGCGATGTTCTCCGAAACCTGGCTGCATAGTTCGTTCATGGCGTTCCTTCTTCCGACAAAAGCTCGCGGAGATGTTTCACGGCGCGACTCACTCGCTGCCGCGCGGTCGCCTCCTCGCAACCGCATGCTTCCGCGACCTCGCGAAAGCTGCACTCACTTCCGTAACGAATGAGCACGGCCTCGCGCTCACTGGGCCGCAATTGGTCGAGCGCTTTGCGAACGCGTGCCGCGCGTTCTTTCGCCGCTGCGTCGACTTCGCCGAGCGCATTGGGATCGGCAATGTTTTCCGACGAGGTGGCAGCGGCTCTCCGCGTTCGCGTTTCGAGAAGGTGCGCGACCTTGCGACGCGCGATCGTGAAAAGGAATGCACGAACTGAACCTTCACCGCGATATTGCGGAAATGCCGCGTACGCAGCGATCAAGGTCTCTTGCACGATCTCCTCGGCGTCCGCCTGCGACCCGGTCATCGCCATCGCGAAGCGCCCGATCGCGAGCCCGTGCTGCCGGTGCGCGAGCGAGACGGCGTCACGAAGGTTCCCCGTGCGGACGGCCTCGAGCAAGCCCTCGTCGACTGCGGGAATCGGTAGCGTCCGAACGGCCGCCGGAGACGAATGGAGCTGCCCTTTCATCTCGATGGGATCCGAAACGGCAGAGTGGCTAAGAGCGGCGTCGAGCATCGGTTCACTCTTCATGTGCCGATAAGACGACGATTCGTGACCGTTCGATCTTCTTTTTTTTGAAAGACCCCGATTGGCTGAAGTTCTTGGAGTTTCGCGCGGCTAGACGCTGCGGAAAGGACGGAAGCCTCGGAGGCTACCTACATCGAGGCAGGATGTCGGGCGTCAGAACGAGAAACGACCCGTGAGGTCGACGCGCCCGAATTGATCACCCGAGCCCGTCGCCTCGAGGCTGCCGAAAGACGTCGAGTAGTGTGCGTAAGAGCCGCGCGCGTAGAGCTCGAAGAGCTGTGAGAACACATAGCCCGCTCCGAACGTCATCTCGAGACCCGAGGTCGAAGGGTTTTCGAAACGGTTGGCAGCAGTGCCGGCGTCGAGAACGAAGAGAAGCTCGATCGACGAACGGATCGTGAGGTGACGGAAGAGAAGGAGGTCCGCGCGAGGTCCCACGCGAAGATACGTGTAGGTTACAGATGGCGGGAGGCGCGTCTCCGACTCCGGCGGGACGAACGTGAACGACGTATTGCCGATGCCCGCACGAAACGCGAGGCCCGTCCCATGACGCAATCTCCAGCGCGCTTGCGCATAAAGATCGAACCAGCTCCAGTTCGTCGTGACGCTCGGAGGCGCAAGGCCTTGTGCTTGAGACTTGGCGCCAGGAACGGTCGAGCCCGTGCCAATCGAGTGACCGACCTCGGCGCCTACGGCAAGGGCACCGAGAACGCCGCCGTTGCGCGCAAACGGCGAGATTTCGCCGTGGGCACGCAAGCTGAAGATCGGCGTGTCGCTGCGGAACTCGAAGAGGTTCTTCGACTTCAAGTTGTCGTACGTGAAGCGCCGTAGGCCGAAGGTCGGGCCTGCTTCCACATAGCCGATCGGCTCGAGTGGGTATTTATCCGGCGGTCCAGGTGGGGGCTGGGGCGGTTCCGGAGGCGTCTCGGTAGATCCGTCGAGCGCGGTCTTGTCTTCGTCCTTTTTGGGATCTTTTTTGGGATCCTTCTTCGGATCGACTTTCGTCGCGTCGGAGGTCTTGGTGCCGGCAGCCGTGCCCGGGGAATCCCCGCTCATCCCGATCATGAGCGCGATCTCGGTGCCGACATACTCGGCCTCTTTCACTTCACCCGTCACCGACGAGGTGATGTCGCGATCTTCGAGGACCTTGCAGGGGCTCGCCTTGATGAGGACCACGTGCGTCACGTGCTTCTTGTCTGGGCGGCGTTGAACGGCGACCGTGTAGTCCGCGAGGAGGCGTTCGGCGACTTTGCATGCGCGCTCGATCTCGGCGGGAGGAAGCGGGCTTGCGCTGAGAAACTTGTTGGGCGGGCCCACGTGCCCGAGCGCCGAAAGCGCCTTCAACGTCGGGTCGATCGCGACGACGCGCGCGGCCTGACTCACCTTCGTGGCGAGCTCACGCGTGAAGGGCGACTTCGGGGGCGCGTCTGGAATCAACGCGACGCCCAGCTGATCTGCGTGGGCAGTCTTGAAGAGAAAAAGCGAGGCGAGAACGAGAGCCTTTCGCACGTCGCGAGGAGGTTACCATGGGCTCAGCACGGAGGACCCAAATCGACGCCGTGAAAGAACTCGCCGACGAAAGCGTCCCAGGCGAGGCGATTCTCGCTTGGCCCGCACTTGAATCGAGGGCGAACGGCGCGCGTTAAACCGAGCTCGCCGCGCATTTCTCGGTAGTACCGGACCGCAAGCTCCGCGCCGTACTCGCGAACGGACTCCCCATTACCGGGTTGGAAGGCGTAGTAGGTGCCGCCCCGCACCTTCGTCGAGTTCGGCGCATACGGGTCGAGGCAGGCTACGCGCGTTCCGCACTTGCGAACGATGCCGTCATAGGAAGGCTTCAAGACGCGCATCGACCAATCGTGATGACCCTCGTCGTTGAGATGGAAGATCTCGTGAAAGAGCGTTTCGCGTACGCCCTCTTCGTTCCTGAGGAGCGAACCATTCACGTTGTAGCCAATGCGAAAGCCGCTCGCGTACGCGGAAGGAGTCGTTCGACCGACCGATTCCAAGAAGCGAAAGAAGATGCCCGAGACCCGGTAGTCGGGAGGTGCGTCCTTCGTGACGGAGGTCATGAATCGATCGAAGTCGGCGAGCGAGCTTTGAACCCATTCGAGATGTTTGCGCTCTCTTCCGATGGGCAAATGGGGTTCGAGACGAATCGTTCCGCGGAACCCGCCATCCATGCGCTGCGCCTCTTCGACGCCCATGTAATCGCCGCGCGTCCGCAAGAGTTCGAGCGCAATCGCCTGCGCTCTTTCGTCGGCTGCGAACGTCTTTTTCGTCGCGCACGCAAGAGCTTCGCGATCGTTTGCAATCTCCGCGCACTCTCCCGCATTCGGCGTAGCGCCGAGAACGAGGCGTCGATTCACCGAAAACCGCGGTCCGGGCGCCCCTTCATCCTTTGCAGAATCAGCGCCTGCTCCCGTATCCGCTGTGCGCGTCGGCGAAGCGTCGACTTCAACCGCCTTTGCAGAGGCCGTGTCGACGCGTGGCGAAGGCTTCACTTCTCCCGAAGATCCCCCGTGGTCGCACCCCAAAAGGGCGACCAAGAGCGCTCGCTTCCCCAGTGAAAAAGAAGCCATTCGAGAAACCGACAGCGCCCTCGCGAAAAAGTTCCGCGGGGCACCGCGAAAAGCTCTCAGCGGAAGCGAATCGGCGTGCGCGTGGGCGAGTATTTGTTGTCGAGCTCGCCGTCGACGACGCGGAGCGAATCCGTGACGCTCGCGGACTCGAGAAGGTCGAGATAGCTCGGCTGCGTGCCGTCGATCAATTTGCCGACGAACTCACCGAGCGCGTAACCGCTGCGCCACGCGGGAGCTTCGAGCCCATTCGTGATGAGGTCGAGATTCGTGGTGCCGCCCGTCTTGAGAGGGACGTAGTCCTTCTCGTAGTAGTTGTACGAGACGCAGCCGTCGATGAAGAGGAGCTGATAGCTCGAAGGGAAATCGCTCTTCGTGAAGTTGCGCGGGTCGAGCGGTCCGTAGCCGATGTACGAGTGGCCGTTGTAGATGAAGACGTCGCCTTCCTTGATCCCCTTCTTGTGCGGCACCGCGCTCGTTCCCGCGCCGAAGTAAGTGAGGAGCTGGATGCTGAGTGGCTGCGCGGATTTTCCGCCGATGGAAACTTGGGTCTTCGTTTCGACCGTGAGCCACGTCTTCGTGAGACGCTTTCCAGCTTCGGCCTTGAACGCGGCGAAGTCCGAATAGCTGAGCGGAGAAGGGGCCTGCTGATTGGCGAGGGCCGAGACCAGGTCTTCGAACGAGAGGTTCCGAACCTTTTTGCCGTTGATGTCGAAGCTCGAGAGATCGACCGACGGTTCCGACTTCACGACCGTCCATCCACTGCGTGAGCTCATCGCGCCATTCAGCTCGTCGAGCCACTCGCCGAATCCTGAATCGCTAGCGTCTTCTTTCGCGTGATCGAGAAATCCGTTCACGAGCGAGATCACGAGGGTT